>JBJKRM010000533.1:0-5013 GCA_046704685.1 Rhizomicrobium sp. | reverse complement strand
CCATCCCGTGCGGCCGTTTCGATTTCAGTACGCATGGCTCCCGGGTGGCCGAGCGCGATCGAGGCGGCGACGCTTTCGTCGAACAGGATCGGCTCCTGGGTGACCAGGGCGATGTTGCGCCGCAGCGAGTCCAGTGTGACCTTGCGAATGTCGTGACTGTCGATCTCGATCACGCCGTCATCGACATCATAGAACCGCAGCAGAAGATTGAAGATCGTTGTCTTGCCTGAGCCTGACGGTCCCACCAGGGCCACTTTGCTGCCGGGTTTGATGTCGAGATCGATGCCGCACACTGCGGGGGTTGCGGCATAAGCGAACGAGACATTTTGAAACTGCACTGAGCCACCTTGCGGTGCGTTCTCGACCGAGAGTGTTTCTGCGTTCGGTGTGTCGATGATTTCCGGTGTGGCGTCGATCACCTCGAAGACCCGCAATGCGGCGCTGATGCCGCTGGATGCGATCGGCCAGAGCTGGCTCAGGTTTCGCACCGGTTGCAGCGCCATCAGCATGGCGCCCATGAACATGATAAAATGGTCGGCCTGCAGTTCGTGACGGGATGTCTGATACAAGGCATAGAAGATGACAGCCGCGCTGACGATGCCTGCAAATATATCGGTCACGGGCACAGCGGAGGCGCGCCTGCGCGCCAGTTTCACCAGGTGGAACAGGCGTTCTTGCAGCCTGATGTTGGCGAGTTTCGAGACATGCCTTTCAAGGCCGTAGGCCTTGATCACCCGGCGTCCGTCAAGGGCTTCGGATATCACGGTTGACAGAGATCCGGTCTGCTCCATATTCCGCTTGGTGACGCGGCGGATTGAACTGCCGATGCGCTCCATCGCCCAGGCGACGCCTGGTATGGCGATGAGCCCGATCACCGTCAACCGCCAGTCCGCATAGAGCATGACCGCCGCCAGGGCGATCAGTTGCACCAGCTCAAGTGCCAATGCCGCCACGCCGCGCGCGATGGCATCACGCATTAGAGTCGCATCGTAGAGGAAATTGGAAACGAAGGTCGCAGAGTGCACGGCGTTGAGGGCGGCGAGGTCGCGCCGCACCAGCGAATGGAACATATCCCGCTGTGCCGCTGTAACGACGCGCTCTCCGATCGAATCCAGCCGTGACTGCTGGATGTAATAGGAGCCGGCTCGCGTCCACAGGATCGTGACCACGGCAAGGGGAAGAGCCCACATCGTCCGTGGCCCGCCGAAGATGCGGGTGACCCAATCTGCCGCCAAAGGACTGGACGGCGCACTGTGGATGCCGAACAGGATGTTCGAGGCCGGGCCCAAGAGGAATGCCAAAGCCGCCGTACTGAGGCTGTAGATGATCATGAAGCAGGCCGCAGTGGCCAGCGCCGCCTTCTGGTCGCGCAAGTAGTTGCGCGCGATTCGGCGCACCACTTCAGACGTGCTGACCTGGGTCTGTTCCATGGCGGCGGGGTTTAGCACGGGGGCTGCCGGGGGGCGAGAGCCAGGACTTAGTCCGGCTCCATGAGCCGATGAATATGGACGACAAAATAGCGCATTTGCGCGTTGTCCACGCTGCCCTGTGCCTTGGACTTCCAGGCGTCATAAGCCTCTTTGTAGTTCGGGAAAACGCCGACGATATCCAGTTTGGAGAAGTCCTGGAATTCGATTCGATCCGGTGCCGTGAGTTCGCCACCGAACACCAGGTGCAGGAGCTGTTTGGGAATAACTTCGCTCATGGCCGATCCTCTGGGCCGACAAGGCGGCTCCGCAACGTCGCGTGCAGCGCCGGACCGGCAGCCAGGACGGAAGGCTGTATCACAGACTCGCGATTGTATCGCGGCTCTTCGCCCTCGATAGAAGTGATCACGCCGCCGGCTTCTCTCAGGATGAGGTCAGCGGCCGCGAGGTCCCAATCGTGGATCGATGCCATGGTGATAGCGGCATCGAAACGGCCGGCGGCGACCAGGGCGACGCGATAGGCGATGGAGTTTGGGTTCTCCACATGCATGGCGGGCCATGGTGCCCATCGCGGGTTGGTTAGTGTGGCCTTGCTCGCCAGCAAGCGGCACCCGTCGATGGCTGGCTGAGATGAAACACGGATCGGTGCGCCGTTGAGCCGGGCGCCTTCCCCGGCTGCAGCCGCGTAAAATTCGTCCGTCATCGGATTGTATACCGCCGCGGCGACCGGTTCGCACCCTTCCAACACCGCAACGCTCACGGTGAATTGGGGCCGGCGCTTGACGAAGGCCAGTGTGCCGTCGATTGGGTCCACCACGAAGATGCGTTTGGCGGTGAACCGGGAGCGATCGTCCTCGTTCTCCTCCGATAGCCAGGCGTAATCTGGGCGCGCAGAACGCAGATGCTCGCTTAAATAGCGGTTGACCGCCAGATCGGCTTCGGTGACGGGGCTGCCGTCCTCTTTGCGCCAGGTTTCGCAGGAGCGGTTGAAGATCTCGCGCGCCACCGCGCCCGCTTCGCGTACGACCTTCTCCAGCAGAACGAGATCAGGCTCCGGCAACGGTCATTCCTTCGATGCGGCAGGTGGGCGCGTTGATCCCATAGCGAAATACCAGGTCACTGGCTGGCATCAGCCGGCGATACATGTCCTTGAGGTTTCCGGCGATGGTTACTTCCGCGACCGGGTAGGCAATCTTGCCGTTCTCGATCCAGAAGCCGGAGGCGCCGCGGCTGTAATCGCCTGTGACGCCGTTTACCCCCATTCCCATCAGCTCAGTGACGTAGAAACCTTCCTTAATGTCGGAGATCAGTTCTTCAGGCGAAACCGTGCCGGGCTGCATGTAGAGATTGGTCGAGGCCGGATGGGGTGGTCCGCCGGTGCCGCGAGCGGCATGTCCGGTTGTGGTCAAACCCAACTGCTTGGCGCTAGCGCAATCGAGCAGCCATGTCTTGAGCACGCCATTCTCCACCACAGCCATCATCTTATTGGCGACGCCTTCGCCGTCGAACGGCTTCGAACGTAACCCCCGCTTGCGGTGCGGGTCGTCGATGATGGTGATGGACGGTGCGAAGATCTCCTGGCCCATACGATCCTTGAGAAAACTCACGCCGCGGGCGATGGCGCTGCCGGAGATGGCGCCGGCCAGATGGCCGATAAGGCCGGCCGACTCGCGCGGATCGAACACCACCGGAACGGCCTGGGACTTCGCCTTGCGCGGCCCGAGGCGGGCGATGGCGCGCTCGCCTGCGCGCTTTCCGATGATCTCCGCCGTTTCCAGGTCCGCAGAACGGCGTGCGCTGGCGCTGTCGTAGTCGCGCTCCATCTCCACGCCTTCGCCGGCAAGAACGGCGACGCCGATCGAGTGGCTGGTCCCCGCATAGCGGCCGAAGAACCCTCCCGTGGTTGCCAGCGCAATGGCTGTGCGGCCGAAGCTTGCGCCACCGCCTTCCGAGTTGGTGATGCCCTGGACCGCCATCGCAGCGCCTTCCACGGCACGGGCGCGCTCCACCAGGGTATCGGCGGAAGGCTCCTCGCTATCCTCGAGATCGAGATCCGGGAGTGATCGTGCGAGCAATTCCCGTGGCGCTAGGCAAGCGAACTGGTCCTCGGGCGCCAGCTTGGCCATCGTCACGGCGCGGCTGGGCAGGGCGGCAATGGCATCTTTGGTCAGGTCCGTCGACGAGACGAAGGCCACCTTCTGTCCCACAAATACGCGTAACCCGACGTCGGAGGATTCCGAGCGTTCCACTTCCTCTAGCTTGCCCAGGCGGTAGGAAACGCTGGCGGAAACATTCTCGACATAAAGGGCGTCGGCGGCGTCGGCACCGGCCTTTTGGGCGGCGGCGATCAGGTCCTGCAGCAGGCTCTCGGGATTTGCGCTCATGGGGCCGTTTTCGCCCGCCACGCGCCCGAAGGCAAGGCGTTGGTAGCCGGTCGGCGGCTCGCGGGTGCCGGCCAATCCGGTGGCGTCTGACCTAATATTGGCCGGCTGCTTGTGCGACCGGCCGTCTGGTGCGAATGCCTAGGCAGCAACGCCTATTTCCATACCGGTTCACCGGCTCCCGGTAACCCCAGCTGCGGCCATTTCTCGGTGACCGTGCGGATCACCTCGTCGCTCATGCGGATCTGGCGGCCCCATTCGCGCTTGGTCTCCGGTGGCCATTTGTTGGTGGCGTCGAGGCCGATCTTGGAGCCGAGGCCGCTCTCCGGCGCGGCGAAATCCAGATAGTCAATCGGCGTGTTCTCGATCAGTGTGACATCGCGTGCCGGGTCCATGCGGGTGGAGACCGCCCACATCACGTCCTTCCAGTCTCGCGCGTTGATGTCGTCATCCACCACGATCACCCACTTCGTGTACATGAACTGGCGCAGGTAGGACCACACTGCCATCATCACGCGCTTGGCGTGGCCGGGATAGGCCTTCTTCATGCTGACGACGGCGATGCGGTAGCTGCAACCCACCGGCGGCAGCCAGAAATCGACGATCTCGGGGAAGGCCTGCCGGATCAGCGGAATGAAGACTTCGTTCAGCGCCTCGCCGAGGATGGACGGTTCATCCGGCGGCCGACCGGTGTAGGTCGACAGATAGATCGGATTGCGCCGCATGGTGATGGCGGTGACGGTGAACACCGGGAACTGTTCCACGGAATTGTAGTACCCGGTGTGGTCGCCGTACGGACCTTCATCACGATAATCGCTGAGCGATACTTCGCCTTCCAGGACGATCTCGGCCTCGGCCGGCACTTTCAACGGCTGGCTGACGCAATCGGCCAATTCCACGCGGTCGCCGCGTAGCAGACCAGCGAACTGGTATTCCGACAAGGTGTCCGGCACCGGCGTCACCGCCGCCAGGATGATGCCGGGATCGGCGCCCAGCACCACGGCAGCGGGCAGGGGCGCCATCTTCTCCTTCGCCCAGCGCGCATGGTGTTGCGCCCCGCCGCGATGGCGCAGCCAGCGCATGATAGTCTGGCGCTGGTTCAGCACCTGCATGCGATAGATACCGAGATTGAAATCGTCCTCGCGCCCCTCGCTGGGGCCTTTGGTCACCACCAGAGGCCAGGTGATCAGCGGTGCCGGTTCTCC
>JBJKRM010000532.1:0-2806 GCA_046704685.1 Rhizomicrobium sp. | reverse complement strand
GGAGAAACCCTCGGCCTGCTGTATCTCGAATGCCGGACCCGGGAGGACCAGCCCGATGGCCCATCGAAAGAGAGAATGGCGGCCGCGGTGATGCGGCAAGCCGAGCTCGTCGGCGAGCGCCTCGCTTTGGTGCTGGCCAATCTGAAGCTGCGCGAGATTCTGCGACACCAATCGGTCCGCGACCCGCTCACCTCGCTCTTCAATCGCCGGTACATGGAAGAGACGCTCGACCGGGAGGTGAGCCGCGCCGCGCGCAGGGAAGAAGGGGTCGCCGTGGTCATGTGCGATCTGGACCGGTTCAAGCAGTTCAACGATACCTTCGGGCATGAGGCCGGCGACCTGGTTCTGCGCGAGGTCGCTTCCGTACTGCGGCTGAAGGTGCGCCAGGGCGACATCGCCTGCCGCTTCGGGGGAGAGGAATTTATCCTGATTCTGCCGGAGGCGACCGCGGCCATCGCCGCCGAGCGCACCGAGGCCATCCGCCGGGAGGTGGAAGAGCTGGCCCTGGCCTACCGCGGCCACACGTTGGGCAAGATCACGATCTCCATGGGCATCGCCATGTACCCGGAGGACGGCGCGACCGCCGAGGAACTGGTCCGCGCCTCCGATCGGGCGCTCTACCAGGCCAAGGCGGAAGGGCGCGATCGCGTCGTGTTTTCCGTTCGGGATCACTGATCGCACATCCCCGCCAAGCGAAGTGATTTTCAGGGATGGGAGAGAAGAGTTTGGCCGCCGGGAAGGCAACCGCGCGAGGGCCTTTTCCCGGGCGCGGGATATAAACAACAAAGGCGGGCGCCGGGGAGGATGGCGCCCGCCCTTGTTACAACCCTCACCACAGGGAAGATCTATTGCACTTGATAGACGTAGATTTCGCCGGGCACGCCCGCGTTGGGCGGCACGGTGGTGAACAGGCGATGCAGTGACGTCGAAAGCGCGATGTTCTTGCTGAACGGCGCCCCGGCCACACGGTCGAGCAGGACCAGATGATCCGGCCCTTCCACCTTGAAGACGTAGATCCAGCCGCCGTCGGACCCGCAGGAGACATACAGACGGCTCGTCGCGGGATCGAAGATCATATCGTCCACGCCGTGGGCGATCGGCAAAGCCTCGACTTCCTCACCGGTCTGCGTATCGAAGGAAACGACCTCGCCGCTGCGGCAGGCGGTGAACAGGCGATGGGCGGCCGCGTCGAGCGCGATGGCCGTGTTGTGCTCGCACATCGTAACCGGCCAGGTCGTGACGAGCTTGTGCGTGTCGCGATTGATGACGTTGATCACGTTCAGCGCCGGATCGTTGTTGTACAGAATCGGCGACGACGGGTCCAGCGCCATCGCTTCGAGCGTATTCCCGTCGAGCTTGATATCGGCCACGTCCGTCGCCGTCTTCGTATCGATAACGCTGATGTAGGAGAACTGCTCGGCCAGGTGGTCGCCGCCGCTGACGACGTAGAGATCGCCCGTCTTGGGGTCGTAGGTAATCGAATCGGTATCCAGGCGCAACGGAATGAATTTCACGTGGGCGTAGGTCTTGGCGTTGTAGACCTGCACGCCGCCAATGCCGCCGTCGGTGACAAAGATGCGATTCAGGCGATCGCTGACGTGGACGGCGTGGGGAATCCCAATGCCCGTGATCGAGCGGATGTATCGGCCCGTGTGCAGGTTGAAGACCAGAACCTGCCCCGCCGTTTCGGCGTCGGCAAAGAGGCGATTACCCGCCGCGTCGACGGCCAGGTGATCGAAATGTCCCGACACCGAAGCCGGCATCTTCCACTTGGCAATCAGCTTCAAGGGCGGCTGGGCGGCCATCGCCGCCGTACCGGCCAGGAAGAACAGCAAAGATGACAGAATGACCGCTGATTTTCTCATGTTGTCCCTTCTGAGGGCACATCACCCTCGCACGTTAATTACCATACCGACAAGGCGTCCGAGAAGAAATCCGAAGAAGATAAACGAGAATTCATCCTGAATTCAGGTCTCGACCCTGTGCTGTGCCGGCAGGGCACGCCCGTCCCGGTCAGATGTTGACCAGGCGCATTGCCCTGTCCGGGTATCGCTCGCCGGAAGTGGCGCCCGGCGGAAAGATGCTGTCCAGGCGCCGCATTTCCGCTTCGCTGATCGAAACAGCGTCGGCGGCCAGATTTTCCTCCAGGTGGGCGCGGGTTTTGGCCCCGGGTATGGCGACGATATTTTCGCTTCGCGCCAGGACCCAGGCCAGGGCGACCTGCGCCGGCGTTGCGTGTTTCTCTCGCGCCAGCTCCCCAACGCCGCTCACCAGCTCCAGGTTTTTGTGGAAATTCTCGCCCTGGAACCGGGGCGAGGTGCGGCGATAGTCGCCTTCGGGGATATCCTCGGGCCGCTCGAAGCGGCCCGCGAGGAACCCGCGGCCGAGCGGACTGTAGGCCACCAGCGCAATTCCGAGCTCTTCGAGCGTCGGCAGGATCTCCTGTTCCACCTCGCGCGTCCAGAGGGAATACTCCGATTGCAGCGCGGCGATGGGATGCGTCTGATGCGCGCGGCGAACGGTCGAAGCGGCGGCTTCGGAAAGGCCGAGCATACGAACCTTCCCCTGGCGAACCAGATCGGCCATCGCCCCGACGGTTTCCTCGATCGGGACGTCGGGATCGACGCGGTGCTGATAATACAGGTCGATCGTGTCCACGCCGAGACGCCGGAGGCTGTCCTCGCAGCGCGCGCGGACGTATTCGGGCCGGCCGCTCACGCCGAGCCAGCGGCCGGAATCGTCGCGAACCTGGCCAAATTTGGTTGCGAGGACGACCCGGTCGCGGCGGTCGCCAATGGCCCGGCCC
>JBJKRM010000531.1:0-4264 GCA_046704685.1 Rhizomicrobium sp. | reverse complement strand
CAGGCGCCCCGGCAGGCGCCGCGTCCCGCGCCACGGCTCGACACCAGGCCGCAGACCGTCAGGCCGGCGCGGCGCGCCGCCGCCACGGCGCAAGCCCTCAAGCCGCGCGAGGACGACTGGACGGAGTTCTAGGAGCAACGAGTATTCTGGTGAGGTCACCCTTCGTGGTCCACGCGCGTCATGCTGAGGGTCGGTAGCGCCAGCGTACCGACGGCGCGCACATCGTCTGGTGATTTGACTATCTTTTCTTGCGCCGGGCCACGAAGCAGCGCGTATGGGCACCTCAGGATGACGACTCCGTTTGAATGCGTTTCGCTCTAGGCGCGTCTGAATCGCCGTCTGGTTGGCTTCTCCGCAAATGCTGATATGGTCGCCAGGCATTCGTTGCGGGGCGGGCAATGGGAAAATGGATCGTCGTTGGTGTTCTGATCCTTCTTTACGTTCCTGGTTTTGCGCTGTTGGCCGTGCCGGGGAATTTCTATTCGAAGATTTCGCTGGATTGGCTGGCGCCAAAAAAGGACGTGGCGCAGGCCAAGGACTATGTCGAAGCCGTTCGCAAACGCGATTTTACCCCGGTGGAAAAGGCGCTCGCCCATAAATTCGTTACGCCAAAGCTGCCCGCCATGCTCACCAAACTCGCCGAGCAGTTTCCTCCCGGCAAGCCGGTTTCCGTGCGACTGGTCAACTACGACTGGAAATCAGTCAACGGCCAGAAGACCACCAGACTGACCCTGGAGTACGACTATCCGTCCGCGTCTGCGGTAGCGGAGGTCATGCTGCGCAGCAGGGGCGGCAAGACGATTCTCTACGGCTTGCATGTCGTGCCGGTGAATCAGTCGCTCGCAAAGGCCAATGCCTTTACCTTCGCAGGCAAGAGCCCGATGCATTATGGCGTGGCTGTGGCGATGGCAATCGCCTTCTTCTTCACGCTGATCTCCGTCTTCTACTGTATGAAAACCCCGATCCCGCGGTTCAAATGGGTTTGGGTGATCTTCGTGCTCGTCGGATTTGTCACGCTCCACTTCAACTGGACGACGGGATATCTCTCGGTTCAGCCTATATCATTTTTGCTCTGTTCTGTGGGGTTCCGCGAGCAGCCGATGGGACCGGTCATCATGGAGCTGTCTATTCCGCTGGGCGCGATCCTGTTTTGGTTTCGCCGCCGCCGTTGGCTCGAAGCCGCAGAGAATGCGGCACGGACCGAACCGTTCACCGCCTGAATTTGCGTATCACTCGGCTGCGTCATGGTTCCGCTCCGCGGGGCCATGACAAAGGCGGCGGCCGCGGCTATGGTGTGACCGCTCCCATCTGATGGCTGCAAGAGGACGCGCCCGATGAAAATGACCTTCCGCTGGTATGGCGACAGCGATCCCGTCAGCCTTGATTACATCCGCCAGATCCCGGGCATGCACGGGATCGTCTCGGCGGTCTACGACGTGCCGGTGGGCGAAGTCTGGCCGCTGGAAAACATTCGCAAGCTGAAAAAACAGATCGAGGACGCCGGCCTCAAATTCGAGGTTATCGAATCCGTTCCGGTGCATGAGGACATCAAACTCGGCCGTCCCACGGCGAAGCGCCTGATCGAGAATTACGCCCAGACCCTGCGCCATCTCGGCCAGTGCGGCCTCAAGGTGGTCTGCTACAACTTCATGCCGGTGTTCGACTGGACCCGCACCATCCTCGACATGAAGCTCGGCGACGGTTCCTCGGCGCTGGCCTTCGACATCGATGTCGTCAACAAGATCGACCCGTCCAAAGGCATCCACCTGCCGGGCTGGGACGCCTCCTACAAGCCGGAGGAACTGCAGGCCCTGCTCGACGAGTACAAGAAGATCGACGAGGAGACGCTGTGGGCCAATCTCACCGCCTTCCTGAAAGGTGTCGTCCCCGCTGCGGAAGAAGCCGGCATCAAGATGGCGATCCATCCCGACGATCCACCGCGCCCGATCTTCGGCCTGCCGCGCATCGTCAAGGATGTCGACGACCTGCGCCGCCTGCTCTCCATTGCCGACACCCCCGCCAACGGCCTGACGCTGTGCGCCGGCTCGCTCGGCGCCGACGTCAAGAACAACATCGTCGAGCTGGTCAAGGAGTTCTCGGCCAAGGGCCGCATCCACTTTGCCCACATCCGCAATGTCAAGGTGGACGCGGCGGGCAATTTCCACGAGACGGCGCACAAATCCGATTGCGGCTCGCTCGACATCGCCGCCATCGTCAAGGCCTACTACGACACCGGCTTCACCGGCTATGTCCGCCCCGACCATGGCCGCATGATCTGGGGCGAGACCGGCAAGCCCGGCTACGGCCTTTACGACCGCGCGCTGGGCGCGGTCTACATCAACGGGCTGTGGGAGGGGGTGGCGAAGGGCGAGGCGCACTAGCCGGGCTTTCCCGGCGTCGCCGTCAATCGAGTGCGATGTCGTAGCTGGCAACGACCAGCACTTCCTCGTGGCGGCTTTCGGCATTGTGAAAAGGCAATAGCAGACGCTCCACGGTCAGATCGTTCCGGCCAAACGCCTATACGACCGAGACGACACGCAACGGGGCGTTGAATGCCAGGACGCCGTCGACAAGCATTTTCCAGCGTTCGTATTTGTAGGGCAGTACGGCCGTTTCCAGATCGCGATTGGCGATGTCGCCGAATATCCGGGCGAATTTTGTCCCCACATACTTGGCTCGATAGCGGTAAACACTCCTGGTGTCGGGGATGCGCTCGAACACCGCCATTTGCCTGAGATAGGGGCGCTCGTTCGACGGCGTGAATTCGAAGCGCTGAGGCGTGCCGGATTGTGGCGACGACATCATCCGGAGAACTTGCGCCAGCGCGGAGCTGCTGAAATCGGTGCATTGCGTGTCGAACTCTGCAGCCATGCCAAGCCGTTTGGCTTCTTTGCGCATCTGGACGACCGCCGGATGCTCCTGCGCTATCTCGTTTTCGGTTGGCTTGACGGGCTGGTCCTGCGGCTCGCCATGCTCATTGCGAAAGCCGGCATGCATCCAGCCATTGGCCGATCGCACGGCCTGTCTGGCGGCCTGCGGTGTGTCCATGTTCGGCATCAGTACTGCCGGTTTGACGGCCCAGAGTGATGGCATGCGCGCCGCTTGCGATTTCATCGCGTCGACATAGGGGCGCATCGGGCGGTCGTTCTTCACGATGTGCTGGATGACCCAGCTGCGTAGCAATGCGGAAATTTCGTTGTGGACATCCAGATGGCACCGGACGTCGGCATCCTCGACGACGATGATGTCGGTGTTGGGATCATTATCGCGAAATGCATGCTGTTGATCGAATGCCGCAACGCGCTGTGAGATCATGTTGAGCCGCCGTGCTAGCCGCTGGTGTTCTTCGCGGTGGTCTTTGTTGAAGGGAAATGCCGCAAACGTTTGCAGCTGTTCTTCGCGGGCGAAATGCGTGTTGGCATAATGATGCAATCGGGCCAGGGTGCGAAGCAGCTCGCTGATGCCGTCGACGGTCGGTTTCAGTTCGCAGAAATCGTTGATGATCGAGATCAGCAGCTGGTGGTCGTGATCGATCAGCCCGTCGTCGATCGCCATTGCGGGACGCCATAGTATGGACATCGAAAGCCCCTCCCGAGAGGGCGCTCACAGGAAAATCGCATGCGCCCTCCGCAAGCCAGAGTTGCGGAATGTGATTTACGGTAGGTGGGGTTGCTTAATGCGGCATTAAATGGTCCGTGTACGGTACCCCTGGTATTCTACGGATGCGGCCCGCTGTGGCGCGGGATGGTGCACCGGCTGGAACCCGCCATGCTCACGACTGCAACCGCGATCCGCCGCTGGCGGCGGCGCGGAAATCGTCGGCGAGGAATTGCGTCAGCGCGCCGATGTCGTCGATGGAAAGATCGGCTGCCGGATATTCCGTCAGGATTGCCATGTCGCTGGCGTAATGGCCCTGGCGCGGCAGCACGGTGGTGACGCGGCCGCCCCAGTGCTGCTTGATGGCGTGCAGCAGGCGCAGCTTGTCGTCGATGAACACGTAATGGGCGGCGGGGAACACCCGCTCGACATATTCCAGCTCCTGTTCCTTGTGGATGTAGATCAGCACCCGCTGGTCGAACAGCGCCGCCAGCCCGGAGCGCGCCACCTTGCGCGGCTGGAACACCGCATCGCCGTCCGAGACGATCGCCGTCACCCCCCAGCGCGCCACAAGGCGCACGGCGTCCATCGCGCCGGGGTAGAGGCGATCCGCAAACGGATAATCGATCAGCCAGTTGGCCATCCGCAGGATGCGCGGGTCGTGCAG
>JBJKRM010000530.1:0-4430 GCA_046704685.1 Rhizomicrobium sp. | reverse complement strand
CGCTCGAACCTTCGCGTGATTGCCGGCCCCTACGAGATGCTGCCGGCCCTCGCCGACACCGAGACCTTCTTCCACGGCAGCGCGGCAGCCGCCCATCGCATCGTCCAGCGGCGGAAGATCTCCTACGCCCTCGTATGCAAACACGACACCGGCCGCGGCTTCGGTCAGAAGCTGGCAGCAGGGATTGCCCCCGGCTGGATGCGGCAAGTGCCGTTCAAGCACGGCCCGACCGAATTCCGGCTCTATCGCGTCGTCCCATAGCCCGCCCCCTTGACAACGACCGCTCGTTCAAACGGCGTGGCGAATTTGCCAATGATTTCGGTCGAGCTGCGTTCGCTGGCCGTTTGGCACTCGTTCAAAAAAGCCGCGGAACGCCTGTTTTTTCGGGCCGGTTTTGCCGGACCTCTGGGGCCTGCCCGCACCTATGGGGATTTAAGAGAAATGGGGTCTGCTCCGGACAATTCAAGCCGGTGCGACAATCCATGCAAAGATCAATCCGATCCGTGCCTTGGCGGAATCAACCCAGAACATGATTCGCAGTATCGGCCCGTCCGGACGATTAAATTTGCAGTCCGCAAAGACCGGGATTGCCCAATTCCGGCGTCGCCCGAACGGATCTTGCTTTAGTTTTTGCGGCGCCAAAGGCGACCGACCAGGGCGGCCACAGACAAAACAATGCCGACCAGGATTCCGAGGTATTTCGCGGCGGTGGCTTCCAGGGCGATGGACGCCAGCATATCCGTGGCGGTGTGGGTCAGCATCATGACGTCCACCGAATTCTCGATGACATCGCAGATGGCCGCGGCAACAGGAGCCAGCGCCAGCAAGGTCATGATGCGGCGGCGCTGGCCCGGCTTGGGCGCGAAGCGGTCCACCGCGGCGAGCGACCCGAAAAACAGGGCGGCGCCGTAAAGCGGAATGAAAAGATAGTCGAGGCCGAGCGCAAAACCTGCCAGAACGGCGTCGGGCGGACTGGTCCAGTGATCGGCGATCACCCGGATGCCCCAACCGGTGCCCACGCCTTGCAGGCTGACAGTGCCGTAGCCTGTGCGGGCCCTCAGCTCCGAATCGACGAGATACAGCGCGACGAAGAGCACAATCGCGGCCGCGGTGGCCCATGCCCAACGAGCATTCAGCGCTTTTCTGCTAAGCTGCATGGTGTGCCCCTCTCAATCGACGACATGCGCCCGTTTCTGGATACCTTGTACAACTTCCATTGGATTCGCGAAGGCGAAGCCGCCCGTTCTTCACAAGCCTATTTCGGCGGCCTTGCCGGGCTGATGCGCCGCCACGGCCTTAAATCCATCGTCAATCTGCGCGGCGAAAACAGCGACTTGTCCTGGTGGCGGTATGAAAGGCGCGTCTGCGAATCGCTGGGCGCGCGGCATTTCGACACCATGCTCGATTCGCGCCACTTGCCGACCCGCGCCATGCTGACGGCCCTGCTGGACGCCTTCTATGAGGCGCCCCGGCCGTTGCTGATCAAATGCTCCGGCGGCCACGACCGCACGGCGCTAGCCGCGGCGCTGCTCCTCATCCAGAGCGACGGCTGGAGCGCACGCGCGACCGCCGAGGAGCAGTTCGACGCCAAGCGCTACGGCCACGCGCCAAAGCAGCACCAGCATTGGCTTCAGCCCTTCGTCGCCTTCGCCGAGGAAAGCGCGGCCGGCCGGCCTTTGACGGCTTGGGTCCGCGAAGCCTACGACCCGCAGACCTTGGCCGACTGGCTGACAGTTCGAGGCCACAGCTTCAAAGGCATCTTCACCAAGCCGACGCGCAGCCCGTTCCAGCTCTGAGGAACAACACCGAGGTTACGAAAAAACGCCCGGCCGGGGGGGCCAGCCGGGCGTCATTTGCGCCGTTACGCGCTAGTGCCGGGAGGGGATGACCGACACCGCTTGTGAAGAGTTGTCCGGCTTGCGAGCGGGGGGGCAGTGCGTGCCAGACATCGCTCTCTTCACGCAGATGAGGATATGCAAATCGGCCACACTTTGCAACTATTTTCTAGTCAATCGCAGCATCTTACATATTTTAAATGACAGATGCAAATCAGCAACAGTTTCGCTTAGCTGCTCGCAGCCCTCTGTTTTTTCTCCACTTGCCGGCGCCAGGCTGGCGACAGCGCGGGGGCCTCATGAATTCGCCGCAACAGGGCCATGTCCAAAGCGGATGAGAACACGGCGCAAAAGGCCTCACGGACCGTCGGGCTATCCGACGACACGACTCGAACGAGATCACCACCGACCGGCGCCGCGCCTTCGCGCGCGACACGCAGGTACCAGCCACAGCGTCCGGCCAGCGTCATCACCTGCGGGGCGTCCGGTCGAGACAGATGGATGCCCAGCTTGAAACAGGGTGCGCGGGGCTGGCTGACCTCCAGCACAACATCACCCCAGGCAAAGCGATCGCCGATGCGCACCTCGGTCTCGTCTCCCCCCGACAGCGTGAGGTTCTCGCCGAATAAACCCGGCCGGCAGGCGATCTCCGCCTCCGACTCCCACCAGGCCCAGTTCGCAGCCGGATAGGCATAGACCGCCTTGTCGATGCCGCCATGGTTCTCCAGATCGGCTTGTCCGTCGCCTTCGATTCCCGAACCACCCACAAGGACGGTGCCGCCGGTGACGGGGCGCTTGTCGATGCCGGACAGGACGTCCGTGCCGTGCCGGCGGGCGATCACCCGGGGCCGGGCGATGTTCACGGAGATCAAAGAGAAGGCCGTCATCATGCTTGCCCCGCTTAATACCCATAGAGGTCTGGTCCGGGAGCAGTCCATTGAGCGCCAAGAGCGCTGTCAAGGGCAGCGGAGCGCGTCCCCAAAAGCGCCCCAGATCGCCCGGGACAATACGTCCTCGGACCAGCGCCACTCCGGATGCCATTGCAGACCCAGCAAAAACGCGCCGGCCCCCGGCATCGACACCGCTTCGATCTGCCCGTCAGGCGCCGTCGCCTCGATGCGTAGAGGGGGAGCCAATTTGTCGATGCCCTGCCCGTGCAGCGAATTCACCCGGAAGCTGCGGGAGTCGACAAGACCAGCGAGCATGCCGTCCGGGGTCAGCGTCGCATCATGCGCCGGGCCGTACTGGACCCGCAGCGGTGCCTGTTCCGACTCCCGATGATCCATACGGCCCGGAATCTCGTGGATGTGCTGATGCAGAGTCCCCCCGAGCGCCACATTGAGTTCCTGCGTTCCCCGGCAGATGCACAACAGGGGAACGGCCGCCGCCGCGGCCGTGCGGATCAAGCCCAGGGTCAGGGCATCGCGATGCGGATCTTCGTCCTCCGGCCGGCGTGCCGGCGCCCCGCCGTAGAAATGCGGGGAAATGTTGGACGGGGAACCGGTGAACACGAGGCCATCGACGGCAGACAGGATTTCCGCCTGTTCGAGCGGCGGGTCCAGCACGGGGACGAGCAGAGGCAGCGCCCGGGCACCATCGCGAACCGCCGTGATGTAGGGCTCCAGCACGAGATGTGCGGCATGGCCGTCGATCGTGCGATGGTCACAGATCAGGCCGACGACGGGCAGATTGCGCATGGCATCAATCGCGGGAACGGGCACCGACCGGCTTGCTGGTGTTGCGCAGGACAAACAGGGAATCGTCGAGCGTCACGCCGGTTTCGATGTTGCCAAGCCCCACCGTGGTCGGCAGCCCCTGATCGTCAATGACGGTCCACTGGCGCAGCTCCAGTCCCGGATCGGAGAAAGTGATCGAGATGTTCGGCTTGCTGTGGCTACTGCTGGTGCGCGCCTCCACGACGATGGCGCCGGGTTGGTGCTCCACGCCCAGGACGGCGTTATCGCGCAGCCAATCGACGTGTTCGCTCAACAGCATGTCGAGCGGCGTCGATGACAGAGGATAGCGGTCGAACGTCTTCAGCTTGCTGTTTGACACGGCCACCGTGCGCCCGTCGGAGACGATCTGCAAAGGGCTGGGCGGCTGGTACTCGAAGCGGAGCTTGCCCGGCTTCTTGAGATAGAAGCGGCCCTGATCGATACCGCCTTTCGGCCCGATCTGAACGAAGCCGCCCTCCATCGTATGGATGGAATTCCAATAGGCGCTGATGCGGTTGAGATCGGCGCGGTCCACCGCACTGAGCTTATGACCGGCGCCGAAAGCCGCACCGGCACTGAAGACAAGAAAAACTGCAAAGAGGAGGCGACGCATGCCTTGCTCCATATCCCTCGATTGCGGCGGAACAGTGGACCCCAATCAGGGACATAATCCGTCGACCAGCAAGCCCAACACACCTTCCAGTTCGCGTTCGAGCTGGGGCAATGTCAGCTTGGACCACAGTTGCGGAAAGCGGAATTTCATCGTGGCGGACTGCATCATCTCGGCGGTGAAGTCCCGATCCATAGTGCGGAACGCGCCGGCGCGCTCACCGTCCTCCAGAATCTCGACGAGCAGCTTGCGCTGCACGGAGAACATCCA
>JBJKRM010000529.1:0-4401 GCA_046704685.1 Rhizomicrobium sp. | reverse complement strand
GGTGTCGCCCATGGTCAGCACGATGACCAGCGGCTGCTCCTCGCCGACGAGGCCGCGCGAAGTCAGCGCGGCAAGCAAACGGCTGACGCCGATGGAAATGCCGGTGGCCGGAACCTGCTGACCGGTGAAACGCGCCACCAGATCGTCATAACGACCGCCGCCGGCGACCGAGCCGAACACCACAGTCTCACCAGATTCGTTGGTCACCGGGAAAGTGAGCTGCGCTTCGAAGACGGGACCGGTGTAGTAGTCGAGACCGCGGACAATCGTCAGATCGATGGCAACCCGGTCTGCGCCATAGCCAGCCTGCGCAAGGATATCCCTGATCGCGACGAGATCGCTGAACCCCACCACATCAGTGAGATCATCTGCATCATCGGTGAAAAGACGCATCACCGTTTTGATTTGATCCGGGTTTAAGGCAGCCCCCTTTGTGAAGTCGCCGGACTCATCCTTTCGGCCCTCTCCGAGTAACGCACGCACACCGGTCTCACCAAGGCGATCGAACTTGTCGAGCGCCCGCAGTACCGCGCCTGATTTCTCGGGCTCGACCTCTGCCAAGGCCAAAATTCCATTGAGGAACTTTCTGCTGTTGAGGCCCACTTTATATTCGCCGTGGAGTCCCAACGCTTCCAGCGCATCGCACACCATCATCAGCAGCTCGGCGTCGGCGGCGGGGGAGTTGGAGCCGACCGTGTCGGCGTCGAACTGGGTGAATTCGCGGTAGCGGCCGGGGCCGGGCTTTTCGTTGCGATAGACCAGACCCGTCTGGTAGCGGCGGAAGGGCTTCGGCAGGAACTGGAAGTTCTCGGCCACATAGCGGGCCAGCGGCGCCGTCAAATCGTAGCGCAGCGACAGCCACTGCTCGTCGTCGTCCTTGAGCGAGAAGACGCCCTCGTTGGGGCGGTCGACGTCGGGCAGGAATTTGCCCAGGGCGTCGGTGTATTCGAAGGTCGGGGTCTCCAACGGCGAAAAGCCGTAGCTTTCGTAGACCTTGCGGATGGTCTCTATCAGCCGGCGCTCGGCCGCGATCTCGCGCCCCGAACGGTCGCGAAACCCGCGCGGCAGCCGCGCCTTCGGGCGCGCTTTCTTGTCGAGACCCATGGGTTGCCTTTCCAGAACGTGCGCGCCTTGTACCGGCTGGATTCTGACGCGGCAAGGAAAACACCAATGACAATCGCGGCTTTCCCGCGTCTACGCGCCCCCTGCGTCATAATGGACAACCATCTGTGACGGAAGAGCAATTCGCCGACCAGAGTAGCCGCCGACAGCTCCGCTTTATAATCCGTACGCGGATCGTTGTGCCCATCTCGCTCGGACGAGTCAGCCAATGGCGCGGCATTGGCTGGGACATTGGCTTTCGGGTCTTGGGGGCGAGGCTCACGCGTCAGGGGGATGCCTCTGAGGGGACAGATATCCTTGATATAGGATCAAAATCATGTCTCGCGAGCCAACATGCAGCACGCTGCGGCGCATGCGCGTCCATCCTTCGTTAGCCATCTTTCGGCCATTCTCGGCCCCGCCCGCCGAGGGGGAATTCGGGTACCGATGGCGAAGACACTCCTGCAGAAGCTTTCCCGCTCAGGGACCTTGCGGTCCCTGGGGCTGCAGCTGTTGGCCGTCACTTCGGTGCTGCTGATCGCCGCCTTGATCCTGATGAGCATGACCGTGTCGAAACTCCAGGACAGCCGGCGCCACTCCGAAGCCACCCAGGACACCTTGCTGGAAATCACCACCGTCGAATCTCGTCTGGTGGATTTCGATGGTGCGCTCGACGGCTACACCCTGAGCGGCATCCCCTGGTACCGCAAACGGATGACGGACGACCACAACGAGATGCACGCGGCCCTCGACAAGCTTGGCCGCTCCTTGCACCACGATCACGGGCAGCTGCGCCACTATAAAGCCATCGTGGCCCTGGTGGCCGAGCGCGACGCACTGGACACCTATCTGTCCAAGCCCGAGAACCGCAGCCAGATCGCCAAGTCCGAAACGGCAAGAAAAGCCCGCATCATCACCGACGATATCCGCAAACGCTTGTGGGAGGTCCTGGAAGCCGAACGGATCAAGCGCCGGGCAAGCCAGACCGCCCTGGTCGAGCAGGCCCGGGACAGTTTCCGGATTGCCGTGGGCATCGTGCTTCTGACCTTCCTGGCTGCAGCACTATCCATGCTGGTTTCGCAGGTTCCCCGGGATCACTGAGGCGCGCGCGCGTGCTAGAATGCGGCAGAGCTGGGAGGCCATTCCATGAAACTGCGTTTCATCAGTGCCGGCGCGGCATGCCTGCTTCTCGCACCAGCGGCTCCGGCCGAGACGCCGACGCCAAGACCGGTGCATTTCGCCACCTGCACGGCCGCCGGGGTCGAGTCAGGCTGCGTGGTGGCGCGTGGCGATGACGGAGCACTTTATAATGTCACCGGCGCCCTGCCCGGACTGAAGCCGGGCCACTGGCTGCAAGGAACGGCCAAGGTCACCAACCGCATCACCACTTGCATGCAAGGCAAGACGATCGGTGATTTCAGCCCGGACGTGCCGCAAAAGCCCGGTGCGTGCCGAAGGGGCCCGTAAGCGACCCTGCCGCTACGGCATAACGGTGAGACGGAAGAGAGCCGACGCAAACCATCAGCAGCTGCGCAGCAGCCAAGGATGGTACAGGCGGGTGGGTTCGAACCGCCGACCTCCGGATCCACAATCCGGCGCTCTAACCAACTGAGCTACGCCTGCACGTCGGGGGGCGGAAATTAGGAATTACCGCCCCCAAATGCAAGATGCGGCAAGCCGGCCTTCGGACTGGCGCCACGAACCGGCAGGGCTATGATCCCAGGCATGAACAAGACCCTGCGCAACGTCCTGATTGCCGTCGGAACGGTCGTGGCCATCGTCCTGGTCCTACCGTTCGTCGTTCCCCTGAACGCCTACAAAACCCAGATCGAGACTGCCGCGGGAAGCGCCACCGGCCGCTCCTTCCGGATCGATGGGCCGTTAAGGCTGATGATTTTCCCTCATTTGGGCGTGCGGGCCAACGAGGTCACCCTGGCCAATGTGCCCGGCGGCCGGGCCGCCCTCATGGCCTCGGTGGGCGACATCGAGATTTCGGTGCATTTCCTGCCACTGCTGACCGGGCATGTGGTGCTCGACCAGATCGTCCTCGACAAGCCGACCATCGCCCTGGAAGTGAACCCCGAAGGGCGCGCGAACTGGAAGTTCGGCAAAAGCACCCCGCAGAGCCAGCATAAGGGCGGCAGCCTCACGCTGCCCGCAGGCACCGAGTTTGCCGGGCTCAAGATCCGCGACGGCCGGGTGACTTACGACAATGCCAAAACCGGAACCCATCGGGCGGTGAATCACGTCAACCTCGACGTGGCGATCACGCGCATCGACCAGCCGGTGAGCGTCAAGGGCGATCTCACCCTCGCCGGCAAAAAGCTCTCCTTCGCGGGGCGGCTGGCGACGCTGAAGACCTTCCTCGGCAATGGCACCACGAGCGTCGATCTGTCGGCGCACACCGATCTGATGCAGGCGAGCTTCAAGGGCACGTTGCGGGAAGACGGGACAACCGACGGCCTCTTCAAGCTCGACGCGCCGAGCCTGCGCGCGACAGCGGCTTGGCTGGGCGAGACGCTGCCCGGCGGCGGATTGAAGGCATTCTCGCTGGCGGGCCGGGTGCACAACCAGGACAAGGTGACCAGCCTCAACGACCTGCGCGTCAGCCTGGACCATCAGAACATGAAGGGGCATCTCTCCATCGACGCGCGTGGCAAGCTGCCGGTGGTGGATGGCGCCCTCACGGTGGATCGCCTCGACCTCAATCCCTATCTTTCGTCGAAGCCCGGTGGATCGCGACCGGCCGCCAAAAAGGCGGTAGGCTGGAGCAAGGTGCCGATCAGCCTGGCGCTGCTCAAGACCTTCAACGGCAAGCTCTCGTTCCAAGCCGGATCGGTGCGCATGGGCGGACTGCATCTGGGCCGGACTGCGATGGCTCTGACCGTCAACAACGGGATGTTGGCGTTGCGTTTTGATCCGGTGTCGCTCTATGGCGGCAGCGGAACGGTGGTGTTGGACGCCGATGGGCGCGGCGCGGTCCCGGCATTCCGCACCACGCTGTCGTTCAAGGCCATCGCCCTGCAGCCGTTCCTCACGGATACCATGGGCGTGGACAGCATCGAGGGCACCGGCGCGCTGGCTCTGGAGATCACATCACACGGCCGCAATGCCTACGAGATCATGCACGGGCTCTCGGGCAAGGGATCGATCCTGGGCGCCAACGGGCGCTTCCGGGGCGTCGATCTCGGACGCGTGGCGCGCACCATCCAAAGCGTGTTGGGCGGTGGTGCTACGGGGCAGACGGCCAGCACGGAATTCCACACCATGGGCGGCAGCTTCGTGATCGCCAACGGCGTC
>JBJKRM010000528.1:0-3331 GCA_046704685.1 Rhizomicrobium sp. | reverse complement strand
GCCAAACACGACGTTTGGCCTCTATGCGAGAATCCGATGCCGACCAGCGCGCAGAACACCGCTCTCCGGTCGCCTGCCGAGACGCTGCAGATCGGCCGAACGGATGTCGAGATCGGGATCCTGATCTTCGACCTCGAACACCACAAGCTGGTCCATCAGATCGACCAGTTCTGCCGCTGCCTGCTGGAGGCACAGCCACAACGCTGCCTGCGCGATTCACTCAAACTGCTGCTCCGGGCAACGCGCCAGCATTTCGAACACGAAGAAGACTACATGCGCCATTCGGGTTACCAGGAGCTGGCGGTGCATCGCGATGATCACAATCTCCTGATCCGCCGTCTCGAAGAATTCGGTGGCGGGCTGATCGCCGGCACCTTCGGTCACCACAATCTTGCGACCGCCAGATCGTTCCTGAGTGGCTGGCTGCTTGACCACATCATCGAGCACGACCGCAAGATGGCTGCCTTTCTCAGCCACAAGGGAATCCGCTAGCCGGCGGGGGGATCACCCCCAGCCGAGCATGCTCCACAGCTTGCGCTCCTCGCTGTCGGGATCGTCCGCCACGCGGCACTGGCTGTTGAGCAGCATCGCCGGACGGGTGCCGGTGTTGTAGCGCGGCCAGGCGGGCTGCCCTGCGGCCGTCGGCACCCCGCTGCGGGCGAAGCTGGCGAAATAGCTGCTGGCCGCTTTCGAGACCTCCGCCAGACCCGGTCCGTTGCCCTGCAAATCCGGGATCTCGTAGTTGAGGAAGACGACGGAGATGTCGGTGGCATGGCCGGCCCGCATGGTCCAGTCGGTCCCCTTGATGGGATAGTTCGACTGGTAGTCGTTGCGGTAGCGATAGACCGGCGCCGGCTGCAACGCCTTGCGATCGGCCAGCGTGACCGTGTTATTGCCCATGAACAGCGCGGTCTGGATGGCGATGGCCCGCTCGACCGGCGTCGCATTCGGTCTGGTGTGGCGATAGACCTCCAGGATGGCATCGGCCGCGCCACCCAAACGCTTCTCTGCCAGGGCGGTGACAGCCGCCTCATCCATGCGGAAGAAGGCGGGATTGTGCCATTCGAGGAAGGTGGCTTCGTCGCGCATATTGCCGATCAGCAGCGGGATTCCGGCCGAGAGCGGCGTAGCATCGGGATCGAAGGGATTGCGCGGCAGAACCGCGCCGTCCACCACCGGCCCCCAGCCGCCCGGACGCATCGCCTGGAGCGCCGCCATGCCCTGCGGCGGCTTGGGATGGTCGGCGAGCCACTGCTTGGTCGGCACGCCAAGCGGTCCCTTGTGCCCCGCGAGCTGGATGGCGAGCAGCTTCTCGGCCGGCAATTCGGCGAGCTTACCGACATTGTGCGGAGCGATGTCGAGGCCCGCCAGCACCCGCAACGCCGTCTCGGTGGCGGTGGCGCGCGGCAGGCCGCGCAGCATGGCGCCGCTCTGCATGCCGGCCTTGTGGAACAGACCATGGGCGGTCGGCATGGTCATCAACGCACCGGTCTTGAAGCCGCCGCCGGATTCGCCGAAGGCGAACACATTGTCAGGATCGCCACCGAACACGGCGATGTTGCGCTTCACCCAAGCGAGCGCGGCGGCGATGTCAAGCATGCCCTGATTGCCGGAGGTGGCGTATTCCTCGCCGCCCAATTCGCCGAGATAAAGATAGCCGAACAGGCCGAGGCGATGGTTGTGCGCCACCACCACGACGTCATAAGCGGCGGCCAGATGGGCGCCGTCCTGGATGTTCTGGCCGCCGGATCCGGTCGTGAAGCCGCCGCCATGGTTGTAGAACATCACCGGCCGCTTGCGCCCGTCGTTCACCGCCGGAGTCCAGACGTTGAGCACCAGGCAGTTCTCGCTGTAGCCCGGCTCGTGCTCACCATAAGTGGTGCCGGGCGACTGCAAGGCGGGATGACCGAGGCGGGTGGCATCAAACACGCCCTTCCACGGCTTGACCGGCGGCGGCGCCTTGAAGCGGTTCTTGCCGGTCACGTCGCCGGCATAAGGAATGCCCTTGAAGGCCAGGGCACCGCGCGAATGACCGCCGCGGATGCGGCCGCTGTCGAACTTCACCTCGATGAAAGGCGCAACGGTTTCTGTCCGCCAAGTGGGCTTCGCCGCCCGCGCCGGCAACCAGAGATAGGGCGCCGCGACGGCAGCGCCGCCGATCTTCATCAAGCCTCGGCGGTTGAAACGGGTCATGGGTCCTCCTGGAGCGGTTTTTGTTATGACGGCGATATTCCGGTAGCGCTATCATCAACGGCAAAGCAGCGTCAGCGCAAGCGTGTTCGGGGAGTACGTCACACATATTTGCTAGTGAGAAAAACAAATAGTGGAATGCATAAATTCGGTAACAGGAACGCAATTGTCCCAGACTGGCGGCGCTGACGCTGCGTCCGTTGCGATCCAGTCCCCGAATTAGCGCTTCCCGAGACGCGCCAACACGCGCTGCTTGGCGATCATGCGTTCCCGGTCAGTGACGCGCACCAAGACGCCGAGCCGGCGGATCAGAGCGTCTTCGTCGGCATCAAGTTCGCCATCGGCATAAACCACCTCCCACAGCATCTCGACAAAACGCACCCTCTCCTCGGGTGTCATTTGCTGGAAGACGGCTTGTGTGTAGGGGTGGAGCTGCACGGCGCGTTGGCTGGCCGCTTCGCAAACCTGCATCAGCTCTGCGCATTCCGCACGGCTCAGCGCGAACCGCGCGGTCAGCAGCCGCTCGATGGTGGCGCGCTCCTCCGGACCGAAATGATCGTCGCGGTGGGCGGCCTCCAGCAGCAGCATGGCAACAGCGACGCGCAGATCGTCCGGCTTGGCCTCGGGTTCGGGGCCCTTCAGGAAGCCCAAGAGCTGATCAAACATTGCGTCTTCCTTTCCGGCGCCCTGCCCCATATCGGACACTGCCACGCTGGGCGCTTCGCAACAAGGCAAGGCGTTGCCGGGCAACAACGGGAATGCCGCGCCAAAATCTCCGCTGTGCTCCGCACACGGATGGTTGCTTCGGACCCCTCTGGCGAGGGGCGGTGCGGGACGCCGCTGACGGCGTGCGCACTATAGTTCTTGCCCAGGCTTGTGACCTGAGCCTGTTGGTATGGACCGCTTCGCAGCGTCCCGCACCCGGCGTTCTGTGACATGCGTGCCGCTGCGCTTTCACCGGGCCACCGGACTTCGCGGAGGCTGGCGATGATTTGGATCGCCTGCACGCGAAATCCGAACGCGTGAACACCCGGCTGAGCCACATCTGGCGCCCCAAGCCTCCCCGATGTCTGGGTTGGTGGGCAGGAGGCGGCAGCGGCGGCATACCCCTGGTCTCGCGGGGACCGTTAAGCCCCGTCCG
>JBJKRM010000527.1:0-3466 GCA_046704685.1 Rhizomicrobium sp. | reverse complement strand
GGCCACCTCGCTCAAGATCGAACAAGCGCTGGCGCAGACCTTTCCCGAGGAGCGCATCCACCGTGTCGACCACTATCTCGGCAAGGACACGGTGCAGAACCTGATCGCGCTGCGCTTCGCCAACACGTTGTTCGAGCCCCTGTGGAACAAGGATTCCATCGAGCATGTGCAGATCACCGTGGCCGAGTCGGTGGGCGTCGAGCGGCGCTGGTCCTATTACGATTCCTACGGCGCGCTGCGCGACGTCGTGCAGAACCACATGTTGCAGCTCCTCTGCCTGATCGCCATGGAGCCGCCCGCCAGCCTCGACCCCGACTCGGTGCGCACCGAGAAGGTCAAGGTGTTGAACTCGCTGCGCCCGATCGGGGCGGGCGAAGTGGAGCGCGAGACGGTGCGCGGCCAGTATCGCAAGGGCGTCTCCGACGGCGGCGCGGTGCCCGGCTACACCGACGAGACCGGCGGCGGCACCAGCGACACCGAGACCTTCGTGGCGCTCGCCGCCCATATCGACAACTGGCGCTGGGCCAAGGTGCCGTTCTTCCTGCGCACCGGAAAGCGCATGCCGGTGCGGTCCACCCAGATCGTCGTGCAGTTCCGCCCGGTGCCGCATTCGATCTTCCACCAGACCCAGAACCAGCCCAACCGGTTGATCATCCGCCTGCAGCCCGAGGAGGAGATCGCGCTGCAGATCATGAACAAGACGCCCGATCTCGAGGCGATCCGCTTGAAGCCGGTCGAGCTGGACCTCAATCTGATCGACGCCTTCCACACCCTGCGCCGCCGCATCGCTTACGAACGGCTGATCTATGATGCGCTGAAAGGCTCGACCTTCCTGTTCGTGCGCCGCGACGAGGTGGAAGCGGCCTGGCGCTGGATCGACCGCATCGCCGACGGCTGGAAGGAGCGCGAGATGAAATGCCTGCCCTACTCGGCCGGCACCTGGGGACCGTCCAGCGCCTTCGCACTCACCGAGCGCAACGGCTATTCCTGGTACGAGTAGCGGGCGCGGCGCGCCAAGCCTTTCTTTTTAGGAATTGAAAGGAACGACCTGCGCATGCGACCGGACATAATCCAGCGTCACATCCTTTTTGAACACGACATAGGCGGAGAATGCGTCGACATAAATCCAGCCGCCGGTCAGAATATCCTGACCTCCGCTGACACCGGAAGAACTCAGAGTGCCAAACCCCAGACTTCCAATAGCCGGGGCATCTGAGCTGCCAAAGCCCATGAACGCGTCGTTGTTCGGCCAGAACGGCGCGCCCGGAAGTTTGATGTCGCCTTTCACAAAGTCTTTGATGTTTCCCGTCTTCAACCGCCAGCCGCTGCCGTCGACATGCTTCAGCCGGTCGGGCGCAAACGCCAGCGTCATGAGCAGCAGCTTCATCGCCGCCTTGGCGTAATTCACGGCCAGGCCTTGTGCCTGCAAGCTATAGTGCGACCGGCCGGCGCCGAACGTCAGCCAATATTTTTTGCCTTCCCACAGAGTGAGGAAGGCCTCTTTGTTGCAGGGCACGCGCACGCCCTCACCGAAATCGAGGATGGGCGGCTTGCCGGGGATCACGGTGGCCTTCGGCGTGTCCGGTGGGGCCTTGCTGACGGGCGTTGCCTCTGCCGCTTGCGCGGCCCGCGCCAGCGAAGCGGCCGCCAGTGTTGAAACGAGTGAGAATACGACAGTCCGCCTGTTGCTCATCGATGCCTCCCCCATAGGACCTTCATCCATGCACGGCGTGCTGGCAGAATACTCCGCCCTCTACTTTAATCCGTCAAGAGAATGGGACTATTCGTCATTCTCGTTTTGCCGCGAGACTTCAAGCCGTAACCATTGATCGTGCGTGGTTCGCGGGAGGGCGGAAGCGGGCAGACGACCGGCCTCTGCAAGACATTGGCGCAGCGCCGCGCAGAACATCATCGGCATAGGTGGCAGCCTCGTTCCGGCGTTTGTGATGCGGCTTGTCACGCCCCCCGCTGTTACCGGTCATCCAGACACGCGCTCGGCCTATGCCGGCCCGGAAGCAACAGTCTGCGCTCTTTTGTCAACCTCACCACCGGAACCGTCGAGCGTACACTGCTTCTGCCGGTTGTGGCGCACTGGCTCATCAGCAACCAATGAAGAGCAACCTCGGAGGTCTTCGTGGTTGAGGTTATTGCGGTTGTCAGAAACGTCGGTCGGCTGATGCCGAACCGCTTTCAGAGATTGGTGCTGCCCGATATTCCCGCGGTTGGAAGCTATATTTCCCTGCAGGGCGCCGATGGCACCTCCCCCACCGGTGAAGATCTGATTGTCCGCCAGGTGTGGTGGCGTGTGCGATGTTCGCCGGACGCGCCGTCGGCATCGCAGACCGCCGGCAGTCTCAAAGAGATTTTTCTGGAATGTGATCCGGCGATCGGTCCTTATTCCAGCACCGAGTGGCGCCAATCACTGGGAAACAATCCGGAAATCGAGGTGTTCGAGGCGGCCCGCGCCGACGCCATTCGGCCGCCGCCGGATTGGGATGCCGCCGCAAGGCCGGAAAACGCGCCAGAGCAAGAGGAGCAATACTGCACCCAGCGGCTGCCGGATGTTGACATCATCGAAACCTGCCTGCTGCATTTGGTCAGCAAGCGGGGCAACCAGGGCAATTCGGCCGACCTGTTTGCGGCCCTGGCCGACCAGTTCAACGTCAACACCTGCCGGCATTGCACCAAGAACGAAGACAGGAGCCGGGCCTGGGAAAGCCTCGTCCAATTGGCGTGCCAGCATCTGGTCGGCCGCGGACTTCTGGAGGACTCGCACCACAACGTCCTGGTTCTCACCGCTCAGGGCATCGTCGCCGCCCAGAAATAAGGAATAGCGGGACAGGAGCACTATTCCCCTATTAGGGAATACAGGGACAGGAGCACTATTCCCCTATTCGAAAGTCTTCATCGCCCAAACGCGGCCAGCGCCGGAATTGGGGAATATTACTCCTGTCCCGCTATTCCGAACGGGCCGCTGTCGGCGACCGATCCGACGGGGCATACCTGCTTGTCATCCTCATCCGATCCTCACTGTGCCGTTGGATATTACAATGCGATCGCTGCCGCGACCGCCATCGCGACTGCATTGGAAAAGGTGACGGTAACGGGACAACGACCTATAAGTTGTCCACATGGTGGGGAGGCTGTTATGAATGGGGATGGAAGTGTCACCTGTGAGATTTCTAATGCAGCGGCATCTTTCGGGTTTTCGATGGGCCCCCTCCCCGAAGCTCCGGCCATCAGGGTATGTGGGAACGGAGGCTGCAAAGGCTATAAGCCTGCGTTAAAAGCCACCAGTAAGCCGGCTAAGGCGACCGTCCCAAATAAAGACTCGACTTTGAATAAGGCCGCCAAATGGGTTTGGGTGAATGGCAGGAAGTTCATGTGTGGGTCTAATCCGGGACAAACGGAAGCTTATTCGGCGGCTGGGGCGGCCGGTCTTACTGGTGCAGAGGGTGCATACGGC
>JBJKRM010000526.1:0-5557 GCA_046704685.1 Rhizomicrobium sp. | reverse complement strand
CTGACGACGTGTCCGAGAGCCGTGACGCCGGAGAAGTGATGGCCCCGGCAGGTGTGGACCGTCCCGCTTCCGGTCTGGTCGTTGGCCAGAACGACGGTCGTCAAGGGCGCGCCGAAGTGCATCCGTGTGAGGAAATGGGCATGCAGCTGCGCGTCCGTGCCCGAGGCGGAAAACACCACGTCGGCATTGTTGAGCCCAAGCAGAGTCTTGAGCGCGCGCCGCGCGGTCTCGCGGCGGAGGTCGAAGGCCTCGGCGCTGCGGGCCGCCAATTCGTTCGCAAAGCTGTCATAGGCGGTCTGCGCGCGGCGAAAGGCCGGCTCAGATATCGTCGACGCCGTCGATGAGGAGAAGGCGATCAGCCCGGGCCGCGGGGTCGGGGCGCAGCCATAGATGTTCAATCCGGTCGCCGGATCGACCGTCAGGCGTTCATCACCGCCTTGCACCAGGAGGTCCGGCAGATGCACCGCTTGGCGCGGAATGCTGTTGCCTCTGGGAAACGGATCGGCCGACCCTGCCAACGCGGCGAATTTCGCCATTCTCTCGAGTCCCAGGTGGAAAAACGACGGATGCTGCACCTTGTCTGGTTTTGGTTACCGAGAGGTTAGAAGGCGTTGCCGCCTGAACCGGTGGGCGCCACCCGCCGCTGGTGTGGCGCCGGCGGGGCGGATTGAATCAGCAGGTCCCAGAAGCGGGTGAGAACGTTGTATTCACTTTCATTTTGCCGCGCGCTGGACGCCTCCAGCGCTGCCGTCCTTTAGTGAAGCCTTAACACCCCGGCCCCAGGCTGTTGGAATATTATAATATTTCAAAGGGGTGCTGGGTGATGCGAGGCGGGTATGGCGGTTCAAGGGTTTTCTGCTGCATTGGCACTGCTTTTGCTCGGTGGTGTGGCCGAGGCCGCCTCGTTTTCCATGACGGCCCATACCGCCTTTGATGTGCCGCTCACCCTGGTCCGGAATTCCGAGATCAGCTTCGGCAGCCTGAAGGCCGACACCAGCGGCACCTATGTCATAGACACCAACGGCAGCGTCACGGTGTCGGGCGGCGGCGCCGTGGTCGGCGGCACGCAAAGTTCGGGGCGCATCACCATCAGCGGTTCGGACAGTCAAAGCATCTCCATCAGCACTGGGTCCTACAGCGCCAACAAAGGCGTCACGCCATCGACGGCAACCTGCAACTACGACGGCACGGCAATCGCCAATTGCGACGCCGGCGGCACGGGGCCGGCGCCCGGCAGCACCGGCAAGGTGTTGAAGCTCGGTGTGACGATCACCACCGACGGGACGCAATCGCCCGGCACCACAGCGACACCGTCCTTCGTCGTCACCGTGGTCTACGGTTGAATCGCGTCTTCCTTCGGCGCGTTGCCGGCTGCGATCATGGCTGCGGATGAGTGTTCCAGATCATCGCTGCCGCTGCGTCGGTGTTGACCCGGCCGGTCGCGCGGCGTAACCCGGTCCATCATGGCAGCAGCGAAGACGCGCGTGGCCTGGACGGCCTTCTGGATCGCTTCGGCGTTCTTTCTGTTCGAATTCGTCAGCCGCGTCGAGCCCAGCCTTGCCGCCAGTCCCATCGCGCATTTCTACGGCCTGTCGGATGCCGGCTTCGGGACGATGGCGAGTCTGTTCTTCTGGGTTTACGCCCCGATGCAGATCGTGGTCGGCCTGCTGCTCGACCGCTATGGCGCCAAGCGTTTCATTCTCCTGGGCAGCCTGGCCTGTGCCGTCGGCGTTCTGGTGTTCGCGGCGACCAACAATCCGGCGATCGGCGGCTTTGGCCGCGCCTTGACGGGATTCGGCGCCTCGTTTGCCTTCGTCGCGGCGCTGTGGCTGGTCAATCACTGGTTCGCCCCCGAGCGTTTTGCGGTGCTGTCGGGCGGCGTCAACGCGGTGGGCATGCTCGGCACCGCCGTCGGCACTGTGGCGTTGTCTTCCTTGATCGCGCAATGGGGCTGGCATGACGTGTTCTATGCCACCGGCGCCGCCGGACTTGTGATCTTCCTGATGGCCCTGCTCTGGCTGCACGAGCCGCCATCGCCGGCCGCCGAGGCCTCGACCGCGCCGGTCGAGCATATCCGCCAGAGTCTTGCCGAAGTCGTCGGCAATCCGCGCACCTGGACCATCGCGATCATCGGTCTGCTCTTCTACATGCCGGTGAATGTCTATGGCGGGTTGTGGGGCTCTACCGAGTTGATGAAGGACCATCATCTGTCGCGGGTCGCCGCCGAAACCGCGGTCTCGATGATCTTCTGGGGCATGGCGGCCGGCAGCGTGGCCGGCGGCTGGCTGTCCGATCTCGTCGGTCATCGCAAATATCTCGTCTTCGCCGGCTCGGTGCTGACGGGACTGGCTTATGCCGGGGTGCTCTACATGCCCGGTTCGGAATTGCTGGTCGGTGCGCTGCTTTTCGCGGCCGGCCTCTTCGGCGGATTCCAGATGTTGACCTTCGCGATGGCCAAGGAAGGCCAACCCAACCGGCTGGTCGGCACCGTGGTCGCGTTCGTCAATATGGTCGGCATTGCCGGGGCGCTGATCTTCCAGCCGCTGGTCGGCTACATTGCCGATGCGACGGGCGGCGATTTCCACGCCGCGCTGACCACCATTCCGCTGTGTGCGGGGCTCGCGGCTGTGATCGTCCTGTTCCTGCCGGAATATCGTCATCCCGATCACGTTCCCGGTGCGCGCCAGCCGACCCAGCAGCAAGAAGCAGCCGGAGCGTAAAGCCCGTCAGATCGTATCGACCTGCTCCTCATAGGTACCGGCGAGGATGCGATCGCCGTTCCAGTGCCGCGCCAAGAGCAGCGCCAACACGATCGCCACCACGCCCATGCCGGACATCAAGAGATAGGTCCTGCCGCCGAGCTCGGCATAGACGCTGCCGGCTACCATGGTGGCCAGACCCATCATCACCCCTTGCGAACAGACGAAATAGAGGCTCTGCGCCGTGGCGGCCAGGCGCGAGGGCACCGCGCGCAGGACGAAGAAAACAGCGCCGAGATGGGCGATGGCGAAGGTGCCGCCATGCATGAACTGGGCGATGACCACCAGGGGCAGCGGCGGATCGAAACTGAGGATGGTCCAGCGCACCACGGCGAACAGTCCGCCGATCAGCAGCAGCTTGGCCGGCCCGAACCAGCGCAGGACGCGCAGCGCCTGCGAGAACAGCACGATCTCGGCGAGCACCCCCAGCGGCCAGATGATACCGATCAGCCACTCGGAATAGCCGAGCTGGTGCCAGTGCAGTCCGCCATAGACGTAATAGAAGGCGTGGCTGCCCTGCTCGAAACTGGCGGCGGCCAGGAAGAGAAGGAAGACCGGTGCGCTGATAAGCTCGCGGGTTTCAACGAGGGTGGTGCGCAGGCGCAGGCCGAGTGCGGCGCGTTGCCGGCCGGCGCCAGGCGCCGGCAACAGGATGGCGCAGGTGACGCAGGCCGCCGCTCCCAAGGTCAGGAGCGGAGCGACCACGCCCAGGCCGAGCATATTGATGGCAAAGCCGCCGCTCAAATTCATCGCCACGAAAGCGGAAGAGGCCCAGATCCGCACTCGGCCGTAATCGAAGCCGTAACGCTCCGACAGCCGCACACAGACGCTTTCCAGCAGCGGGGTGGCCGCGCCATAGGCGGCATAGGCCGGGACGGTGACCAGAAAGATGAGAAGCGGCGAACCTACCACGCACAGCGCGCCGAAGCCGGCGACCATCACCCAGTACAGCACCAGCATCACGGCCCGGCGATCGTTGTGGGCATCGGCGAAGATGCCGCTCAAAGGACCGGCAAAGGCGCGCAGCAACAGGGCGGAGGACAACAGCAGGCCGATCTGGTCCGCGCTCATGCCGCGCCAGGCCAAGGACGCTCCAAAGAAAGGCAGGAAAACGCCGGAGACCGAACCGGACGAGGCCTGGCTCAGGCTGAGGCGCGTGGCGATGTGCTTCACGGGGATCCGGGGCCGAAGAAAGGAGTCCTACCGTTACCGCAAATGCCGCAGGGCGCAAAGCGAGCAGGCGTCCTGATCCGCTGGGCGGTGCCGGTCCGGCGCTTTTTCTCAAGGGGGCGGAGCCTGTGGCGCGCAGGGCCACCGGCCGAATGACGCTGCGGCCGAGCCGGAAACGGCCCTTTCGCCACCGGTTGACGCGGCCCCAAAGGGGCAGTTGCAGGAGGGCCCCCGGATGCGTATTTTCCGCCGCGCCGGAGCGGGCCCTGGCGGGGTGGTTCCGGGCTGTCGCGCTTCGCGCGTCCAGGGCCGCCTTAGCTCAGCCGGTAGAGCAACGCATTCGTAATGCGTGGGTCGGGTGTTCGAGTCACCCAGGCGGCACCAGTCTTTCCCATTGAAATCGCGCATCTTTGGCACACCGCGCGACAAACGCGCCGGGCCAAGCGGGGTGAGGCGAGCGGCCGGTGAGGCGTCATCGGACTATCGCCCTTTCACCAGGATGTTCATGCCCATGATCTCCGCCGGCCGCCGGCCTTCGCGGATCAGACCGGCGATCAGCTTCAGGTAGGGCGCGATGTGGCGAAGATAATGGGTGTAGCCCGCGCACAGGTAATTCAGGCCGGGCTCGCCGTCGGCCGTCGTAATGAAGCGATGCTTGGGGCAACCGCCCCAGCAACCGGCGAGATATTTGCAGCGGCGGCATTGCTGCGGCAGCGTCTCCGATTTGGCGCGGCCGAAGGCCTGCTGGCGGGCGGAATCGACCATCGCCGCCAGGCTGTCGCGCGTCAGATTGCCGAGCTTGTATGCGGGATAAACGAAATGATCGCAGGAATAAACGTCGCCATTGTGCTCGGTGATCACCGCGCGCCCGCATTCCTTCTGGTGCACGCAGATCGCACCCGGCTCGCCCATGAAAGCCGCCAGCGACCATTCGAAATTCATCACATAGATCTTGCCGACGTCGTGCCGCCGCCAGTCCTCGAAGATGTCGGTGAGAAAACGTCCCCAAGCGAGCGGTTCCACGGCGAAGGGGGCGACATCGGTCTGGGCGCCACCCGGTCCTTCCAGAGTCAGTCCCGCGGCCGCGGCAGAAGGGCCGGCCAGCCGGTCGACGATGGGGATGTACTGGATGAAGGCCACACCGTGACGCTTGAAGAAGCGATAGATCTCGAGAGCGTGCTGCGACGTCTGGCGGTCGACGCACGCCATGACGTTGAAGGCCACGCCGGCCCGTTGCAGCCGTTCCAGTGCTGCCATCACCAGATGGTGTGAGGGTGTTCCCGAACGATGGCGCCGGGTGCGGTCGTGGATGTGCGCCGGACCGTCGAGGCTGAGGCCGATGAGGAAGTTGTGCTCGGCGAAAAAAGCCGCCCACGCATCGTCGATCAGCGTGCCGTTGGTCTGGAAGCTGTTTTCGATGGCGCGGCCGTCCCCATAGCGGCGCTGCAGCGCCACGGCGTGCCGGTAAAAATCGAGTCCCAGAAGAGCCGGCTCGCCGCCCTGCCAGGTGAACGTCACCGGCTGGTCCGGCGGCGACGAGGCGATGGTGTTGCGGACATAGGCTTCGAGGACGTCGGGCGGCATCCGGCGGCTGCGCTTGTCGGCGAACAGCGCCTCCTTCTCCAGAT
>JBJKRM010000525.1:0-3242 GCA_046704685.1 Rhizomicrobium sp. | reverse complement strand
CAACTCCGCTGCCACGAGAAAGTATACCACAATGCACCTGCTCCTTCGCCGCACCGCCGTCGCCCTCAGCCTCGTATTGGCCACCGCGGTCGTCCACGCCGACGAGTTGCAGGATATCAATCGCATGGTGAAACAGGGCCAGTTGCCGCAGTCCCTGGAGCGCGTGGACAAATACCTGGCCAGCAAGCCGGGCGATGCGCAGGGGCGTTTTCTGAAGGGCCTGATCCTGACCAAGATGAAGCGCACGGATGAGGCGATTCAAGTGTTCTTGAAGTTGACCAAGGACTATCCAAAGCTGCCCGAGCCGTACAACAATCTGGCGGTCTTGTACGCGTCGCAGGGCAAATATGAGAAGGCCGAGGCCGCGCTGGAGAGCGCCATCCGCACCAATCCAAGCTATGCCACCGCGCATGAGAATCTGGGGGATATTTACGCCAAACTCGCCGCCCAGGCTTACAACAAAGCGCTGCAACTTGACGCCTCCAACGCCGGCGCCAAGACCAAACTGGCCATGATCGACCAGCTGTTCGACAACGGAACGCAGACTGCGGGCGTCCCGGCACGAACGGAGCCGGTCAAAACAGCGCTGGCGGCGCCGGCCACAACGACCACGACTGCCGCCAGCGAAAAAGGAAAGGCGGTCGCAAAGGCGGAGTCTGCGGCTGAGACGAAGGCGCCCGAGACGAAGAAGGTGGAACCCAAAGCCGCGGAGCCAAACACGGCCAAACCCGCGGCCAAACCCGCAGCCAAGGCGAGCAGCGGCACTCCTGCGGAAGCAGACGCGGTTCTCGCAGCCGTGCGAGCCTGGGCCAGCGACTGGTCGAGGAAGGACGTGTCCGGCTACCTGTCACATTACGCCAAGGACTTCAAAACGCCAAAAGGCGAGTCGCGCAGCGCCTGGGAAGAACAGCGCAGAGAGCGCATCGATGGACCGAAGAAAATTGAAGTCGAAATCCTGTCGCCCAAAGTCAGCATCACCGGCGCCGATAGCGCGAGCGTGACGTTCCGCCAGATCTATCGCTCCGATGTATTCAGGGGTACGGGAACTAAAACGCTGGTCATGGTCAAAAGCAAAGGCAAATGGCTAATCCATGAAGAGCGGGTCAAATAATTAATGCTGTTGCGGCGCGGATTATCGACCAAATTATTCATCGGGGTAGTCGGCCTCGCCAGCATTTTCTTCCTTTCTTTCACACCCGCCAAAGCAGACCAACTGACCGACGATCAGCTGGGCAGAGCGATCGAGGAGATCGGGCACGATCACCTCGATCGTGCACTGACTCATATTGAGGCGATACTGAAGGCCAAACCCAATTTTCGCCTCGCGTACCTGATCAAAGGCGATTTACTGCTCGCCCGGGCCCGCGAACTCAGGAACTTCGGTGACGCCCCGCAAGGTTCGAGTGAGCGTGTCGACAATTTCCGCGCGGAAGCCCTGGCGCGGCTGTATGCCTACCGCGACCCTCCGTCGCCCAACAAAGTGCCGCGCTACCTGCTGGAGCTGCGCCCGGACCAGCGCTACGCGATTGTCGTCGACAACAGGCGTTCGCGTTTGTACCTTTACAAGAACGTGAACGGCCGGCCACGCTTCGTCGCGGATTATTACGTCAGCACCGGCAAGCGCGACGGAGAGAAAATGCGCGAGGGTGACGAAAAGACGCCCATCGGGGTATACCACGTCACCGCCAGCCTGCCCGCGAGTAAGCTCGCGGACATCTACGGCAGCGGCGCTTTCCCTCTCAGCTATCCCAACGAATGGGATCGACGCAACGGCAGAAACGGCCACGGCATCTGGCTGCACGGCACACCCAGAGATACTTACAGCCGCGCGCCACGCGCGAGTAACGGTTGCGTCGTGCTGGCCAATGCCGATTTGGACGCGTTGTCGAAGAAACTGCAGATCGGGCTCACACCGGTGATCATCAGCGAGAACATTGAATGGCTTTCGCTGGATGAATGGCACGCCCAACGCAAAGCGCTCAATGCCGAAATCGAGAGTTGGCGTAAGGACTGGGAAAGCCGGGACATGGACCGCTATCTGAGCCACTACTCGAAGAAATTCTCCAACGGCCACGAAGACTACGCGCAGTGGGCGCGGCACAAACGCCTGGTCAACCGCAGCAAGACCTGGATCAAGGTGAAGCTGTCCAATTTCAGCATGTTCCGCAATCCGGGCAAGGACGATTTGGTGATGGTAACCTTCGACCAGGATTACCGCTCGAATAATCTGTCCAACAAGATGGTGAAGCGCCAATACTGGATCAAGGAGGGCAGCAAGTGGCGCATCATCTACGAAGGCGCGGGGTAGTTGCGATGTTCGTCCACCGGCGGCGGCATGAAACGCAAGCCGCGGGGCAGGATCGTATATACTTCGCCGCTTTCTGCAGCACTGAAAACCGGGAATTCATCCCAGTGAAAGGTCAATGACATGCGCTCATTCGCGCTTATATTGGGCATCCTGCTCTGGTCGGCGCAGGCATTTGCCGCGAACCCCGTGGTTGAAATGAAGACCACCGCGGGCGACGTGCGCATCTAACTCTACGCAAACAAGGCACCGAAGACAGTGGCCAATTTCCTGCGCTATGTGAAAGAACGCTTTTATGACGGCCTGATTTTTCACCGCGTCATCGATGGATTCATGATTCAGGGCGGCGGTTACTACCCGGACCTGAGGGAAAAAGAGCCCACGCACCCGCCGATCGCGGACGAGGCCGGCAACGGGCTGAAGAACGAGGTCGGCACCATTGCCATGGCGCGCACTTCGAATCCGGACTCGGCGACGACGCAGTTTTTCATCAACGTGGCCGACAACGCTTTTCTCAATTTTCGCGCAGCTACGCCCGCGGGCTACGGCTACGCCGTGTTCGGCAAGGACACCCGGGGCATGGACGTGGTGACGCGCATTGCGCGCATGCCCACCGGCCCCGGTGGCCCTTTTGCCAAGGACGTGCCGCGACAACCCGTAGTCATCAAATCCGTCACCCTCCTTTCCGACAAATAGCGAGCACATCATGGTCAAATTGCACACGAACCACGGCACCATCACGCTGGAACTCGACGCCGCCAAAGCGCCCAAGACAGTGGAAAACTTTCTTGCCTATGTCAAAAGCGGGCACTACGACAACACCGTGTTCCATCGCGTCATCGACGGCTTCATGATTCAGGGCGGCGGCTTCGCGCCGGGCATGAAGCAGAAGCCGACGCAGCCGCAGATAGAAAACGAAGCGGCCAACGGCCTAGGG
>JBJKRM010000524.1:0-3907 GCA_046704685.1 Rhizomicrobium sp. | reverse complement strand
CGGGCCAATGTCACCCCGACGGTTTCGGAAGTGACGAGGGGGTAACTCCGCTCTTTAACCTCCCCGCAAGGGGGAGGTTAAGAACTTGCCGCTTTGTGTTGACCCCTCCGCTTCAACCGCGCACATTCGGGGCAAGCGCGTCGTTTCCCTCCGCACCCAAAGCCGATCGATGGAAATCTATCTGCCCATCGCCCAGATGTCGGTCCATTGGCTGGTTATCCTGGGTATGGGTTTCGGCGTCGGATTCCTCTCGGGCATGTTCGGCATCGGCGGCGGCTTCCTGCTGACCCCGCTGCTCATTTTCTACGGCATCCCCCCGGGTGTGGCGGTGGCGACCACGGCAAGCCAGGTGTCGGGCGTGACTTTTTCCGGCGTGCTGACGCACTGGAAGCGCCGCACCGTCGATTTCAAGATGGGCGCGGTGATGATGTCGGGTGGCCTCACCGGAACGGCCGTCGGCGTCTTCCTGTTCTCCGTTTTCCGCCGCATGGGCCAGTCGGATTTCACCATCTCGGCGAGCTACGTGATCCTTCTGGGCTCGGTCGGCGCCATCATGCTGAACGAGTCCATCCGCAGCTGGCGGGCCAACCGCACCGGCAGACGCGGCCGGCGCCGCCCCGGCCAGCACAACTGGATCCACGGCCTGCCGTTCAAGATGCGCTTCCGCCAGTCGCGGCTCTACATCAGCGCCATTCCGCCAATCATTCTCGGCTTCGTCGTCGGCGTGTTGTCGGCCATCATGGGCGTCGGCGGCGCCTTCCTGATGGTGCCGGTGATGATCTATCTGCTCAGGATGCCCACCAACATCGTGGTCGGCACCTCGATGTTCCAGGTGCTGTTCGTCACCGCCACGGCCGTCATCCTGCATGCCGTTGACAACCACACGGTCGACATCCTGCTCGGCATGGTGCTGATCATCGGCGGCGTCCTCGGCGTGCAATACGGCGTCAAGGTCGGCGCCAAGCTGCGCGGCGAGCAATTGCGTTTCTGGCTGGCCATTCTGGTGCTGTCGGTGGCGGCGCGGCTGCTCTACGCCATGGTGGTGCGTCCCGCCGACCTCTACACCCTGACGGTGGGCGCCCTATGAGATGGGCCTTCGCCATGCTCGTCCTGGTCGCGGCGCCGGCGCTGGCCGCCGAGAACCTGTCCTCTGGCCTGTCGCAGGATCTGGTGCAGATCTCCTCCAATTACACCGGCACCGACATCACCGTGTTCGGCGCCATCGAGCAGCCGTCGGAAGGCGAGCGCGACATCGTCGTGGTGGTGCGCGGCCCCAACGACCTGATGACGGTGCGGCGCAAGGACCGCATCGCCGGGCTGTGGATCAACAACGCGCGCGCCAAGATGTGGCTGCCGTCCTACTACTTCATCGCCGCCACGCGGCCGCTCCACCAAATCGCCGGCCAGGAGACGCTCAGCCGCTACGAGCTGGGGCTGTCCCAGCTGCATGCCGACGTCATGGCGAGCGACGGCAATCCCGCGCCCTATCAAGCGGCCCTGATCCGTTCGGAGAAGCGGGTCGGCCTGTACGGCCAGGAAACATCCGGCGTCGTCATGCTGGGCCCGACCCTGTTCCGCGTCAGCGTCCCCATTCCGGCGCGGGTGCCGAGCGGATCCTACAATGTCGAGGTCTACCTGTTCCGCCATGGCCGCGTGATCAGCGCCCAATCGACGCCGTTTTATGTCGACCAGATCGGCTTCGAGCGCCGCATCCACGACTTCGCCCTTGGCTGGCCGTTCCTCTACGGCGTCTGCACGGTTCTGATGGCGATCTTCTTCGGCTGGTCGTCCAGCATGATCTTCCGCAATAGGTCGTAAAACTCGTTGTCATCCCCGGCCGAGCACGGCGAGCGCAGCGAAGACCTGCGAGGGGAAGGGGACCCAGGATTCACCGGCAAGATGATCCTGACGAATACGAAGAGCAGCGTAAGCTTTCGACACCGGGATTATTTCGGCACCTGGGTCCCCTTCCCTCGCCCGACTTCGCTCCTCACGGAACTGCGCCGGGCTCGCCGGGGATGACAGCGTGTTTGTGGTTGGCACCCACCGCGCCCTTCACCAGATACACCCTGTCCCGCCCCATGGCATAAACCGCGAAACCGTCCTCGAACAGCGAGCCCACCGCCTTGTCGTGAACATCGAGCCCGCCGGCATAGGCGCCGAAGGCCGGCAACAGCAGCCGCGCCCCGTCCGACACGAAGCAGCGCCGCCGCACGGAAAGACCGTTGCGCGACACCCGCACCGCTGGATGCAGATGACCCGCGATCTCACCGCGGCAGCGGCCGATGCCCGGAATATGGCGGAAGAACAGGCTGCCGATCGCCGCCTCGCCAACCACGGCGCCGCCCAGCCAGGCCGGCGGCTCGGGATCATGATTGCCTTCCACCCACAGCCACTGGCAGGCGCCGGTCAGCGTCTTCAACTTGCGGCATTCCTCGGCGTCGAGCCGCTCGCCCGCCGTGCCGTCATGGAAGGAATCGCCCAGCGCGATCACCCGCTGCGGTTTGCGCCACGCCATCACCGCCGTGATGCGCCGGATGGTGGTGCGGGTGTCGTAAGGCGGCAAAAGCTGGCCGCCGCGGGCATAAGCCGATCCCTTCTCCAGATGCAGATCGGCGAACACCAGCGTCTTCTCGGCCGGCCACCACAGCGCGCCGCTGGCCTCCGGCACCAAGGCTTCGCCGTTCACATCGATGCGGCCTTCGTCAGTCATAAGGCGAATCTATACCTTTGGCGCTTTCACTATAGGACGCGGCGACAGCGGGCGTTCTTCCCGGCCAGGCGGAGCCGCGAGGTGGACACCGTGCCGGCTTCACGATGTCCACGCAAACGGATATCAACGGCCGTCTGGAGGTCGCTCATGAAAAAACTCCTCGCCGGGCTCGTGCTGGCTACCGCCTTCTGCGCCGCGGCCAATGCTGACGCCAGCCTCTTGGTCGTCACCAAGCAGAGCCGGGTGCTGTCGATCATCGATGCCAAGACGCTGGAGGTCACGGCCCAGGTGCCGATCGGCGAAGACCCCCACGAGGTCGTCGTCCTGCCGGACAACAAGACCGCCTATGTCTCGCATTTCGGCGAAGGCACGCTGTCGACCTTCGCCGTGGTCGATCTGGTCCACGCCAAGGCCCTGCCCGACATCAGCATCGCCCCCTTGAAGGGCCCGCACGGCTTCGCGCTGGTGGGCAACGATTTGTGGTTCACGGTCGACAAGAACAAGGCGATCGCCGAGCTCGATCTTGCGACCAACAAGGTGATCAACATCCTCGGCACCGGCCAGGATCGCACCCACATGATCTGGGCCAATGCCGACGCCTCCAAGATCATCGCCTCCAACGCGGTGTCCGGCACCCTCAGCATCTTCGACGCCCGCATCGACAAGCCGATGATCGTTCCGGGCTCGCCGCCGGCGCCCGCCTCCTACACCTCGCCCGGCTACAAGCACACACTGGTGCCGACCGGCCCGCTGGCCGAAGGCTTCGCCGTGTCGCCGGACCACAAGGACGTCTGGGTGGGCGATGCCGCCGGCAAGATCCACATCATCGACCTTGCCACCGACAGCGTTCGCGAAAGCTTCGATGCCGGCACCATCGGCGCCAACCGCCTCGCCTTCACGCCCGACGGCCAATATGTCGTGGTCACCCAGAAGCGCGGCAAGGATCTGGTGGTGATCGATGCCAAGACCCACGCGATCGCCTATCGCATTCCGATCGAGGAAAACGGCGCCTCGGGCATCCAGATGCAGCCCGATGGGGCCCGCGTCTTCATCGCCTGCCCGCGCGATCAATTCGTCGCCGTGGTGGATTTGAAGCGGATGAAGCGCATCGCCACCATCGACGCCGGCCGCGAGCCCGACGGCCTGGGCTGGTGGGTGCATTGAAAGGTACTACCCTCGCCCTTGAGGGAGGGT
>JBJKRM010000523.1:0-9897 GCA_046704685.1 Rhizomicrobium sp. | reverse complement strand
CTTCCGGCCTATGGCTGGGGCGCTTCGCTGGCCGTGCTGCAGTCGGCAGCGCTGTTCGGTTCCTACACCCTGTCGCTTCTGACGGTGCTGTTCGGCGCCTCGCTGGCCGAGCTGTTCGGCGACCGTGTGCGCTGGAAGCTCCCGGCGGTGATGACGGGATTGTTCGTTCTGTTCTGGATCGGCGGCGCGCTCCGACTGATGATCACGGATGTACCCAACGTCCATGGCGTGCGGCTGCGTCTGGTGCAGCCGGATATTCCGCAGACGCAGAAATATCAACGGCGTTACGTCCTGCGCAATTGGCGCCGGCTCATCGACCTCAGCAACGCGCCCGGCAATCCCACGCTCATCGTCTGGCCGGAAGCGGCAGTGCCCTTCCTGCTCGATGAACAGCCTCTGGCTCTGGCGCAGATCGCCCGCATCACCGCCCACAAACAGGGCCTGATCACCGGCGCGATTCGCCGCGAATTCCCGCCATCGGGCCCGCCGCGCTACTTCAATTCCCTCTTCATCTTTGGCAAGGCCGGCACACTTCTCGGAACTTACGACAAATTTCATCTGGTGCCGTTTGGCGAATATTTGCCGCTGCCAAAAACGCTCAAGGCCCTGGGCCTGTCCAAGCTCACCGGCATCGATGGCAGCTTCTATCCCGGCACCGGCCCCAAGACATTTGCCATCCCTGGCGCTGGCAATGTGGGACCGCTGATCTGCTACGAGATCTTATTTCCCGGTGAAGTTGTGGGTGCTAAGCGTCCGGATTGGTTTGTAAATATAACAGACGACTCGTGGTTCGGGCCATGGGCGGGGCCGCAGCAACATCTTCTGGTAGCACGCGTGCGGGCGATCGAAGAGGGCATTCCGGTGGCCCGTGACGCCAACACCGGCATCTCCGCCATCATCGATCCCTTGGGTCGAATCACCCAACGCCTAGGGCTCGACAAAGAAGGTGTGGTGGACGGAGAACTTCCCGCTGCGATTGCAGCTACACCGAATACGCGCCTCCATGGCTGGTGGTTTTGGCTGATGACATGCACAAAAGCCGCGTTTACTTGGAGGATTTCCAAAGGAAAGTGACCAAGCAGGCTGCCATGGCAGACATTTCAGCTTTTCGACGTTCTGTCAGGGAACTAGAATCCCATAACCAACCATCAAGTCTGATGACCTTGCCAAAAAAACAAGCCAATCCGATCGACGGCCAAGTGGGCAACAGATTGCGTCTACGCCGCATGATGATCGGTATGAGTCAGGAAAAGCTGGGCGAATTGCTCGGCCTGACGTTTCAACAGGTGCAGAAGTACGAAAAGGGCGTGAACCGGATCGGCGCGGGACGATTGTTCGAGATCGCGCGGATCCTGGGCGTTCCCATCCAGTACTTCTACGAGAGTGTGGCGGTCCAACTTTCGGGTGCTCCGGGATTCGGCGAAAGCGATTCGCAGCCGGTGCTCGAATTCGTCTCCAGCGGCGATGGTCTGCAACTCTCACTCGCTTACATGCGCATCAAGGATGCCAAGGTGCGCAAGCGGGTGCTTGATCTCGTCAAAAGCCTGGCTGACGACGCCTCGGGAAGCGCCGGTTAGGGCGCTTTCCTACACAATTCTAGATGGCGAGCCAGGGCGCCGCCTGCGGTTTCAGTGCCTCTCCCAATTCCCGTCCCGCGCGAGCCGCCTCGCTTTGCTCGCATTTGATGAAATCGGCACTTGTGTCGACGGAACCCGAGCCGTCCGGTGCGATCACTTCGCCGCGGAAGGACAGGGTGCCGCTTTCGATTTTCGCCAGTCCCGCGATGGGCGTACGGCAGGAGCCGTCCAACGCCGCCTGGAAGGCGCGCTCGCAGGCCAGGGCGATGGCCGATGGCGCATCATCCAGCGGCTGCACCGCACTCATGGCCGCCGCGTCGTCGGAACGGACCTCGATGCCGACCGCGCCCTGAGCGAGCGACGGCAGCCACTCTTCCGTAGACAGAACGCTTAGCGGGCGCCCGGCAAGGCCCAGCCGCTTGAGGCCAGCCAGAGCCAGGATGGCGGCATCGATCTCGCCGGCATCGAGCTTGGCCAGACGGGTATCGACATTGCCGCGCAACAGCACGCAATCCAGGTCGGGCCGGCACCGCTTGAGCTGCGCCGTCCGCCGCACCGAGCTGGTACCGACACGCGCGCCCTGCGCCAGCGCGTCCAGCGCAATCCCTTTGGGCGATAACAACACGTCACAAGGGTCTTCGCGCGGCAGGATGGCGGCGATGGCAAGTCCCTCAGGCAGCAGGGCCGGCACGTCCTTCATCGAATGCACGGCGATGTCGATGCGGCGGTCGAAGAGCGCCTCTTCGAGCTCCTTGGTGAACAGGCCCTTGCCGCCGGCATCCGCCAGCGGCCGGTCCAGGATGCGGTCGCCCGTGGTCTTGATCAGAACGGTTTCGCAGGTGACGCCATGCGCCGTCAGCGCCTTTGCCACCATCTCGGCCTGGGCTCGGGCCAGTCGCGATCCGCGGGTCCCTATGCGAAGAATGCTTTGCGTCATGTCTAATATCGATTACAGCCTTTGGGTCTCATAGCACAGGCAAACGCGTGCATGCATGGACCATCCTCGGAATCGAGACCAGCTGCGACGAAACCGCGGCGGCGGTGGTGCGTGGGCACCCGCCCGGTCCCGGCACGATCCTCTCCGATGTGATCTTCAGCCAGTTGGAAGAGCATCGCCCCTATGGCGGTGTGGTTCCCGAGATCGCCGCCCGTGCCCATGTGGAAATGCTGGACGGCATTGTCGAGCGGGCCCTGGACGAGGCCGGTGTTGCTCTCGCCGATGTTGACGCCGTCGCCGCCACGGCAGGTCCCGGCCTGATCGGCGGCGTGATGGTGGGTCTGGTCAGCGCCAAGGCTCTGGCACTGGCCGCCGGCAAGCCGCTGATCGCCGTCAATCACCTGGAAGGTCACGGTTTCAGCGCCCGGTTGTCGGACGGCGTGGCATTTCCCTATCTCCTGCTGCTGGCCTCAGGCGGCCACTGCCAGCTTCTGGCGGTGGAGGGTGTCGGCCGTTTCCGCCTTTACGGCACCACCATTGACGACGCCGCCGGCGAGGCTTTCGACAAGACCGCCAAGCTGCTGGGCCTGGCTTATCCGGGCGGGCCGCGCATCGAAGCCTTGGCCAAGACCGGCAATCCCAAGCGCTATGCCCTGCCGCGGCCGATGGTGGGGCGCGACGGCGCCGATTTCTCCTTCTCCGGTTTGAAGACCGCCGTTCGTCACCTGACCCTGCAGCAGGAGGTCAATGCCGCCGATCTTGCCGCCGCCTTCCAAGCCGCAGTGATCGACAGCCTGAGCGATCGTACCCGTTCTGCCATGGCAATGTTCCAGCGCGATTTCCCGGACCAACCGGCGCCTTCCTTCGTTCTGGCCGGCGGTGTTGCGGCCAACAACGCCATCCGCGAGGCTCTGTCCGCTTTGGCGGCCGAGGAAGGGTTTGTTCTGCATGTTCCACCTATTCGTTTGTGTACGGACAATGGCGCCATGATCGCCTGGGCCGGCGTGGAACGTGCCGCGCTCGGCCTCTTTAATCCCTTCGACGCGCCGGCCCGCGCCCGCTGGCCGCTGGTTACGGAAACGGCTGCATGAAGATCGTCACCTGGAACATCAATTCGGTGCGCCTGCGCGCGCCACTGGCCGCCCGCTTGCTGCGCGAACACACGCCCGACGTGCTCTGCCTGCAGGAGATCAAGTGCCAGAACGATCAGTTTCCGGCCAAGGATTTCGCCAAGCTGGGCTACGTCCACCAAGCCATCAATGGCCAGAAAGGGTATCACGGCGTCGCCATCGTCTCGCGCCTGCCGTTCCGCACCACCAAGGTGGAGGACTTCTGCCGTGAAGGTCATTGCCGCCATATCGGCGTGACGTTCGAAAACGGTCTCGAGCTGCACGATTTCTATGTCCCGGCCGGCGCCGACATTCCCGATCCCAAGCTCAATCCGAAATTCGACCACAAGCTCGATTTTCTCAAACGCATGGTGCGCTTCTTCGGCAAGCGCAAAGACGGCAAGACCAAGCCCGTCGTGCTGGTCGGCGATCTCAATGTCGCCCCGCTGGAGAACGATGTGTGGAGCCACAAGCAGTTGCTCACCGTCGTCAGCCACACGCCGGTGGAAACCAATCAGCTGAACGAAGCGCCCGTCGCCTTCGACTGGGGCGAAGTCACCCGCAAATACATTCCGTCCTCCGAGAAGATCTATTCGTGGTGGAGCTATCGCGCCGCCGATTGGGAAGCCTCGGATCGCGGCCGCCGTCTCGACCACATCTGGGTCAGTCCGGCGCTCAAAGATGCGGTGCGTTCGCAGTCGATCATCCGGAAGATGCGCGGCTGGACCAAAGCCTCCGACCACGTGCCGGTGGTGGCGGAGATTGAGCTTTGATGGAGGCCCACAGCGACGGCCTTGGCAGACTCGAATTCAAGTCCTGTGAAATTGCGCTACCCTCCTGATATGGCTACCTCATTGCCGGACAAGACAGCCTTCGCACGGGGTGCAATGCGATGACTTGTACCCTTCCAATTTCTGTCGAATGCCCTTCCGATTCATTCGAACCTCGATTCCGCGGGGTATCCCGTCACGCTGGCCCCCGCAACGATGACCGCATGACCGCGTCGGGGCGGTTTCCAGATGGGACAGGACCGGCATGAAACTCGCTCTTATCCGCCACGGACCGACCGACTGGAACGCCCAAGGCCGCGTCCAAGGCACGGTCGACATTCCCCTGAGCGCGGAAGGCCGGGCGAAGATGTCGGCCTTGCTGCCGCCGGACGGTTTTGACGCCGCCCCAGCCTATTGCAGCCCCAAACGGCGGGCCCGCCAGACCGCCCAGTGCCTCGGGCTCAAGCATCCCAAGATCGATCCGCGCCTAGCCGAACAGAACTGGGGCGAATGGGAAGGCCTGACCCGTGCCGAGATGCTGGCGCGTGACGGCAAGGACGCTTTTCTGCGGGCGGGTTCCACAAGCGGTCTTGCCTTCCGGCCGCCCGGCGGGGAATCGACCGGTGAGTTGCACGCCCGGGTGAACAGTTTCTTCCAGGATGTGGCGCGGAGCGGCAACGACGCCATCGCCGTCACCCATATGGGTGTGCTGCGTGCCGCTTATGTGCTGGCCACCGGCTGGGACATGTCGGCGCCGATGCCGACGGAACTCGATCTGAAAGCGGCCCTGATCCTGTCGCTGGCGCGGGACGGGACGCCAAGCGTGGCGCAATTGAACGCCCCGCTGCGCTCGAAACCGTCTTTCTCCTGAAGGGGAACTACATCCAGAACGGTTCGGCGTGCTTGAAACGTTTCCACCGCTTCAAGGTCTTTTCGGCGATACGTTCGGCGCGCGCCTGATGCCAGCCTTGAATCAGTCCGGCCGCATGGCTGAGTTCGGCCTGCAGCGATGCGCTGCTGGTTTCTTCCATCATCAGGCGTCCCAGCACGCTGCGCACCTGCGCCACGTCATTGAGATGACCAAGCCGGTCCTGCAGATCCTTGAGCGGACCGAGCCAGCCCTTCACCGCCTTGCGTTCGTAGAGCGGCGCGAAGAACTCCGCCGTATAGCGCAGCCGCTTCAAGGCGATGCGCAAGCGATGGCAATGATGGGCATCCATATCCTTCAGGCAGCGGCCACGTTTCATCACGCGCCGGCGGTGGCGCTCGATGATGGCCGGCACCATGACCGGAAGCGGAATGGCGTCTTGCGTCGGCCAGGCAAGGCGTTCGGCGGCGGCAGCCACATCGTCCTCGAAGCGCTTGAAATCCGGCGAACAAACCTCCTTGATCGCGGCGTTCCAGGCGCGGGCCCTCACCTTCTCCGCCCGCTTGCGAAAGACGTCGAAAGCCTTGAGCGGCTCCATCCGCAGGACCGCCTGGGTGAACAGATCATCCAGGAACACGTCGGCGTCGCGGGCCGGCGCGACGGTCCGGCCGATGATCTTGGCGCGATCGTTGAGGTCCACCGCCGCCGGCATGGTGTCGGCGAAGCTGACGAAGGCCGCCCGCAGCCGGCGCAAGGCAACACGCAACTGGTGCAACCCCTCCGGATTGCGGCTCTTCACCGGTTCGATATTGGCCGACAGATGAGCGAGGCAATCGAACAGGATGGCGCGGCAGGCTTCCTCGCGCGACATCACGTCATCGATGAGCGGCGGCCGCGCCATCACAGGCGGAACCAATGCGTGCAGCGGCTCGCTCATAACACCCCACTGGAAGCGAAGATCAGGGATTCCGCACAGGCAGACCGGCGCTGGCAAGGGCGTTCTTGGCATCGCCGATAGACCATTGACCGAAATGGAAAATCGAGGCCGCCAGCACGGCATTGGCGCCGCCGTCGCGGACCCCTTCCACCAGATGATTCAAGGTTCCTACCCCGCCGGAGGCGATCACCGGGACCGGCACCGCATCGGCAATGGCGCGGGTCAGGCCGATATCGTAGCCCGCCTTGGTGCCGTCGCGATCCATCGAGGTGAGAAGGATTTCGCCGGCGCCGTATTCCACCAGCTTCACCGCATGGGCCACTGCATCAATGCCCGTGGCGACGCGCCCGCCATGGGTATAGATCTCGTAAGGCAGCCGGGCCTGTTGTCCGCGCTTGGCATCGATCGCCGCCACGATGCACTGGCTGCCGAACTTCTCGGCGCCTTCGCGGATGAACTCGGGCCGCCGCACCGCTTCGGTGTTGATGGAGACCTTGTCGGCGCCGGCCAGCAACAGGGCGCGGATGTCGTCGAGCGTGCGCACCCCGCCGCCGACGGTCAGCGGCATGAAGCAGACATCGGCGGTGCGCCGCACCACGTCGAGGATGATGCCGCGCTTCTCATGGCTCGCCGTGATGTCGAGGAAACAGAGTTCGTCGGCGCCCATGCGGTCATACAGCATCGCCTGTTCGACCGGATCGCCGGCATCGCGCAGATCGACGAAATTGACGCCTTTGACGACACGGCCGTCTTTGACATCGAGGCAGGGGATGATGCGGACTTTGAGCATGGCTTCGCTTACCGCATTCTTCCCATCGCCGCCACATTGAACAGCGCGCGGGCCGTGACCGCCTCCGCCGGAACGGCGGTGGTCTTGCACAGGGCTTCTGTTTCCAACAGCAGGTCGAGGGCGTCGCCAAGACGGGCCTCATTCCACTTCTGGGCCTGCATCCTGAAGCTGCCCACGCGCGAGAAATGCAACGGCGGCCGCAGCTTCTTGATGGCAAAATCGATGCTGTCTCCGCGCTGGGCCTGGGTCATCACCAGCAACAGGCGCTGGAAGTGGCTCATCGCCTGACGCACCACGGCGATCGGCGAAACATCGGACGCCCATAGCCGCTCCAGCGCCAGATCGAGTTTCTTCAGGTCGCCGCTCCCGGCCGCGTCACAGGCTTCTTCCACCCGGGCTTCGGCCTCGTCGCCCATGGCGGCGCGCACGTCATCAAGGCTCACCTCCTTTTGGCCGCGGGCATAAAGCGCCAGCTTCTCCAACTCGCGCCGGGTGACGCCGCGGTCGGAGCCCAGCCGCGACACCGCATCGGCCAGCGCCTCGCCGGAAATGGTCAGCCCTTCGGCGCGCAAGGCGTCGCGCACCACATCGGAAAGATCGCGCTGGGTATCCGGGTAACACGGGATGGCCGCGGCATTGTCGGCCTCCTCGAACACCTTGCGCAGTGCCGACCCCTTGGCCAGATCACCGGCCTCCACCACGATCAACGCATCGCCCTTGGGGTCCTCCAGAAACGCTTCGAACACTTTGGCCAGCGTGTTGCCGGCGCCGCGCACCCGCACCACGCGGCGGCCGCCCAGCATGGAGATCGCCGCCGCTTCGTCGGCGAGCCGCGCCGGATCGGACGACAGCGCCTGATCGTCGAGATCGGAGACGCGGAAGGGATCGGTGAGATCGTCCACCACCGTCTTGAGCAGCCGCTCGCTGCGCTCGCGCGCCAGACCGGCATCCGGCCCGTAGACCAGGGCGGCGATCATGGTCTTGGGCGGATTCTTGGCGACGCGATCGGCTTCGGAGGATTTGATGATCATGCCGCGCGGTTCCGTTCCGATGGATTCACGCGGCAACGCAGAGGCGCGGAGCAGGTGGAGTTGTCATCCCGGGCGCAGTGCTCGCAGCGGAGCGGAGAGTACGCAGACCCGGGACAAACGCGATCCAGGTTTTTCAGTGGGTCCCGGATCGCGCCCACAAACCAAATGGCAGCATCACCTCGGGCGCGTCCGGGATGACAGATTGCTCTTGTTCCTCCGCGTCTCTGCGGCTCTGCATGCAATCGCTTCGTTGCCCGCCCGTCGCTGCGCTCGGCCGGGAATGACAGGTGTTTCATACCCGCCATCATTTCTTGGCTTGCTGAGCGAACCACACCGCCAGGTCGATGCGGATGCGGTCGGCGATGTCCTGCGCCGCCCGGCGGTCGGCATCCTGCTGCACCGCCAAGGTCGCGTAGGGCGAAGACAGCACGTTGTAAGACGTCAGCCCGGTCTCCACGCCTTTGGCGATCACCTTGTTGGACCGGGGATCGACCAGTTCGTAATTGGCCGTGATGGTGTCGTTGTAGCGGGTGATCGCGGTCTGGGTGATGCCGCCCGGCGCCGTCTGGCTCTGCACGCCGATGGCTTCGGTCTTGGTCGCCAGGAAAAGGCGCAGATGGTAGCGCGCGCCGGCCGGCTGGCCTTGTCCGTCAAGCAGATCGATCAGCTGGGTGCGCAACTCGAAGCCCAGCTTCTCGGGGACCGGCTCGACATAGATCGCCCGCATATCCGCCTGCATGGTGCCCTTCGGCATGTCGGGTACGGCGTAAAGCGGATGGAAGCCGCAACCACCGAGCAGCAGGCAACCGGCGATGACAGCCGCGGTCCTCATACCACGACATTCCCAATGCGGTTGGGCACCACGATCACCTTCCTCGGCGTCTTCCCCTCCAGCGCGCGCTTGACGGTTTCCACCGCCAGGGCGGCCGTTTCCATGGCAGCCTTGTCGGTGTTGGGCGCGACGTCGATGGTGCCGCGCAGCTTGCCGTTAACCTGCACCGCAATGGTGACGGACTCGGCGGCCAACAGCTTGGGGTCGGCCTGGGGCCACGGCGCCGTCGCCAGGAAGGCTTGGTGCCCCAGCGTCTCCCAGCAGCTTTCGGCCAAATGCGGCATCATGGGTCCGATCATTTGAACCAGAGCCTCAAGCGCCTCGCGGCGCTCCGCCCCCGGTGCTTCCTGGGCCGCACTTATAGCATTGGTCAGGGTATAAATCTGCGCCACGGCCCGGTTGAATCGCAGCGCCGCCAGATCCTCGGTCACGGCCGCAATGGCCCGGTGGGTGGCCCGCCGCAGATCCGAGGCGCCGTCGGCCTTGGTGCCGGCCGGCGGCAGGCCTGCCGCCTCGCTGACCAGACGCCAGATGCGCTGGACGAACTTCCAGCAGGCATCCGCCCCTTCATCGGTCCTTTCGATGTCGCGCTCCGGCGGGGTGTCCGACAGCATGAACCAGCGGATGGTGTCGGCGCCGAAGATGGCGATGATGGTCTCGGGGGCCACCACGTTCTTCTTCGACTTCGACATCTTCTCCGACGGGCCGACGGTGACCTTCTCGCCGCTCGCCTTGATGAAGACGCCGCCGTCCTTCTTTTCGATCTGGTCGGGCGCCAGCCAGGCCCCCGAGGGGTCCTTGTAGGTCTCGTGGCAGACCATGCCCTGGGTGAACAGGCCGGCGAACGGCTCGTCGATTTTCACATAGCCCGTCTTCTTCATCGCCCGCAGGAAGAAGCGCGAATAGAGCAGGTGCAAAATGGCGTGCTCGATACCGCCGATATATTGATCGACCGGCATCCAGGCATTGGCGATCTTGGGCGTGGTCGGCGCTTTCTCGTTCCACGGATCGGTGAAGCGGATGAAATACCAGGACGAGTCGACAAA
>JBJKRM010000522.1:0-3777 GCA_046704685.1 Rhizomicrobium sp. | reverse complement strand
AGTCTTGCCGCGTGACCTGCATGGCCCCAATTTGCGGCCCTTGTCATGTTGAGGCCATATGCGATTGCCATGCCCTGGCGGGGAGGTCGATCCGGCGTAGTGCAGCGAAGCCGGATCGGGCAGGAGGAATGGCCGACTTCGTCACAAATTGCCGTTCAGTATTCCTGGCAGACTTCAAAAAAACACCAGTCGTCGGATAGGGATCCGATGGTTGTTGTCCCTGCAATAGGTCGGCCAGGACCATTCTCTACAAGCTGCGGTGCTTGCTGACCGGCGCGCATGCAGTCCGAACGCCGAGCTCCCTGGAAGCCCTCTCATTTCCCGACCGGCACAAAGCAGCGCTCGACCAGCGCGGTCAGTTCGTCTTCGAATGCCCGTGTGCCGAGCAGCGGCGACTCTTCCTCGAACGCGGCACGTATGGCGCCGACGACTGCGCGCGTTGCCACGAACATCGCCGATTCGTCTGTATGCGGACGTCCAACCTGAGTGCGCCATGTCATAATATGCTGTGCCGCGCGATACACCACGGCGGACCGCTCGTGTCCAAGGCCATAGGCGGCATGGGTCGCCATGATGACACGGCGAACGGCCGGCCTGGATTGATGCAAGGCGATTAAGGTGCGCACCGCCAATCGCGCGCGGGAAGCGCCAGGGCTGACATCTCCGCAGACGGCTTGCACCACAGCCGTCTCATTACGTGCCAACTGGTGGCGTGCCATCGATATCAGCACGGCTTCCTTGTTCGCGAAATGGCCGTAAAGCGTGCCGATGCTGATCCCGGCGCGGGCGGCAATCGCATTGGTGCTCAGGGCGCTTTGCTGTTCGATAATCCGAGCCGCGGCCTCGAAAATCACCTCGCGCGTATCGCGCGCGCGTGCCTGTTTGGGCACTTTCCGTTCAAGAATAAGCGCTTGCTGCTGCTTCTTCGGCATCGCGCCCGCTCTTTCAAATCCGAGTATACCGAAGCGAGCATATTTCATATTTGTGATGCGTGTCTTGCATTGCGAGGCCGGAGCATGTGCTGCGGTTGTCAACTTCTTCCAACCAATTCGCCATGGAGGACGCTCGGACCAGCGCTATGACAATCATGGCAGTTCTCCGGAAAATCTGACGTTTCAGTCATTTTGTGAGGGAAGATGGTCGAGGTAACAGAGAAGAATGACTGGGCGACGATTGCAGCAATCGGGCTCCTCGCGATGTGCATGGTCACCTTCGACCACGAGGCTCTTGGACATGGTAGCGCATGCTTGGCGCTGCACGGACGAATCGTGGCGCTGTCTTCGTCCGTTTTCCGCTGCAGTCGGCACTCAGGTTTGATCGATGCTGCAGGGCCCACCGCCAACCTTCTTTGCGGTCTTGTTGCCTTAATCGTGCGCTCGATCGTGCCACACCGCGCGGCCAAGCTGCGTCTGTTCCTGGTTTTGGTGACGGCGTTCAGCTTTTTCTGGGAAGGAGGTTATCTCATTCACGCCATGCACCAGCGGAATGGAGACCTGTATTTCTTCGTGCACTGGTGGCTCGGACGGGTGACTGTCTGGCAGCGCTGGGCCGGCGCAATAGTTGGTTTGCTGTTCTATCTCTTTTCCGTGCGCCTCACATCTCGGGCGATGATGGAGCTATGGCCTGACGCAAAAAGGGCTCGATCCGTGGCGCGCATCGCCTGGTTGAGTGCTACGATTGGTGCTGGGCTTGCTGCTCTTGCCTATAACGGCGGTGTGAACGGGGACTTGCGGGATGCCGTGCTGGAAATCGGTGCTGCTTCGTTGCCGCTGCTGTTCATTCGCCTCCGCGGCCCGCAGATCTCTGACGGCCGTCAGCCCGCGGTGATTGCCCGCAGTTATCCCGTGATCGTGGCGGCAGTGATCGTCTATGCCGGCTTCGCGGCGACGCTCGGCCGCGGTCTCACATGACGGACACGCTTGACGGAAAAATACGCTCCCGCAATAGGTGCAGGCGCCGGTGCATTACGTGCCCTTCTTCTTCAGCGCCAGCGCATAGACCTCGCGCCTTGGCGCATCGATCATCTGTGAAACCAGATCGACGGCCGCGCGCAGTGGCATGAATTCCAGCGCCTGGTCGAGCGCAGCCGCCACACGGGTCATGTCCGGGCCTGCATCCTGTGCCGGTCCCACCACCAGGGTGATCTCGCCCTTGGGCGGATCGGCCGCTGCATAATGCGCTGCTAGCGTGCCGAGATCGCCACGCTGCACCTCTTCATGCAGCTTGGTCAGTTCGCGCGTCACCGCGGCGGGACGCGGCCCCAGCACCACCGCCAGATCGGCCAGACTCTCGGCCAGGCGCTGCGGCGCTTCAAAAAAAATCAGGCTGGCGCGCACGCCCTTCAATTCCGCCAGCACCGTGCGGCGCTCGGCGCTTTTGGGCGGCAGGAAACCGGCGAAGAAAAACCGGTCGGTCGGCAACCCCGCCAAGGTCAGCGCCGTCAGCGGGGCCGAGGCGCCGGGAAGTGCGTAAACGGGGATTCCTTCGGCAACGGCGTCCCTGACAAGCTTGTAACCCGGGTCGGACACCAAGGGCGTGCCGGCGTCGCTCACCAGGGCGATGCGGGCCCCCTGGCGCAGCTTGGCCAGCAGCCGGGGCCGTTCCTTGGGCGCATTGTGATCGTTATAGGCGGTGAGCGGCCGCGAAATCGCGAAGATGGCGAGCAGCTTGGCGGTCACACGGGTGTCTTCGGCGGCGATCAGATCGGCCGCTTCCAGCACATCCAGCGCCCGCAAAGTGACATCCCGCGCATGGCCGATCGGGGTGGCGACCACGTAAAGGCCGGCGGCCAGATCACCGGGTTGTTCCGGGCCACTGTTGTGCTTAGGCTCACGCGGTCGAGGAGCCCTCCATGTTTTCGCCATCGCTCGAATCCCTCCGGCGCTTTTGTGCCATCGCCGTGTGCCTGATGATAGGCGCCTGCGCCTCCAAGCCGGTCCCGCCGGCCCCGCCGCCGCCGCCGGCCCCGCCGCCGGCCCCGCATCAGGTGACCACCGAGCAGCCACAATTCCTCAAACTGCCCAACACCACAAACGCTGCTGTTCCGGTGCGCGTGGGGGTGATCCTGCCCTTCAACAATCCGGCGGCGAACGTTCGCAATCTCGCCAAGTCGCTGATGCGGGCGGCCGAGCTGGCGCTTTATGCGTCCGGCAACAAGAACATCATCTTGATGACCCAAGAGGACTCCGGGACCCCGGCCGATGCCGGCGCTGCCGCCCAGTAATTGTTGGATCAGGGCGCCGAAGTGATCATCGGCCCGCTGTTTTCGGCCTCGGTGCGGGCGGTTGCGCCGCTGGCGCGCGATCACGGCGTGCCGGTGCTGGCCTTCTCGACCGATCGCAGCGTGGCCGGCAACGGCGTTTACCTGCTGAGCTTCCAGCCGCAGACCGAAGTGCGGCGCATCGTCTCTTACGCCGCGAGTCAGGGCTACAAGAAGATCGGCGCCATGATCCCCCAGACGCCGTACGGCGCCGTGGTGGAACAGGCGTTTCGCGATGCGGCGGCCGAGGACCATGTCGCGGTGTGCGACGTGGAGCATTTCAATCCCAGTGCCGGGGCGCTCGCCGATCCGGCGGCCGCCATCGCCAAATCCGACTGCGATTCCATCCTGGCGCCGGAAGGCGGATCGCTGCTGCGTGGTGTGGCGCAGACCTTCGCTTACAGCAGCATCGACCTCACCAAGGTGAAGATGCTGGGCACCGGCCTGTGGTATGAAACCGGCATCTTGAAGGAGCCTCTGCTGGCGGGGGCGTGGTTTGCCGCGCCGCAACCCTCGCT
>JBJKRM010000521.1:0-4182 GCA_046704685.1 Rhizomicrobium sp. | reverse complement strand
GGTCTCGATAGCTTCGCGGTTGATGGCGTCCTGATCGAGCAGTTTGTCGGCCTCTTCGGCCTCCAGCGGACCGCGCGCCTGAGCCACGGTCATGCGGCGCGCCTTCTGCCGTCCGCCGAACGCCTTGCCGAACATGTCACCGAGATTGACCATGGAGATCTGGGCGCTCGGCATGCCTGGGATTTCGAACGCGGGCATGCCGCCGGTGTCCTTCATCTCGATCTCGATCTCTTTGCTCTCGAGTTCGGCGGCCGTGAGTTGGTTGCGGAAGCTTTCGCGCGTGGCACCGGACGACGAACCGACCAAGGCATCCAGCAGACGGTTCTCGGCGCGGTCCTCGGCCTGGGCCTGGACGTCGCGGCGCTTGCGCTCGCGCACCTGAGCGATGGCGACTTCCAGAAGGTCGCGCACGATCTGCTCGACATCGCGCCCGACATAGCCCACCTCGGTGAACTTGGTGGCTTCCACCTTGAGGAACGGCGCCTGCGCCAGCCTGGCAAGGCGGCGCGAAATCTCCGTTTTGCCCACGCCGGTGGGGCCGATCATCAGGATGTTCTTGGGCAGCACCTCTTCACGCAATTCGGCGGAGAGCTGCTGGCGACGCCAGCGGTTGCGCAAGGCAATGGCGACGGCGCGTTTGGCGTCATGCTGGCCGACGATGAAACGGTCCAGCTCGGAAACGATCTCACGGGGGGTAAAGGCTGTACTCATTACGACGATAGGCTTTCGATAACAGTGTTCTGGTTGGTGTAGATGCAGATGTCGCCGGCGATCTTCATGGCTTTGCGGGCGATCTCCTCGGTCGACAGATCGAGGTCGATGAGGGCGCGTGCCGCCGCCAGTGCATAAGGTCCGCCCGAACCGATGCCGATGAGGCCGTCTTCCGGCTCCACCACATCGCCGGTTCCCGACAGGATCAGAGAGGTCTTGGCATCGGCCACCGCCATCATGGCTTCCAAGCGGCGCAGATACCGATCGGTGCGCCAGTCCTTGGCCAGTTCGACGCAAGCGCGCGCCAGATTGCCGGGATGCTGCTCCAGCTTGCTCTCCAGCCGCTCGAACAAGGCAAAGGCGTCGGCGGTGGCGCCGGCAAAGCCCGCGATCACATCCCCCTTGCCGAGGCGGCGCACCTTGTGCGCGTTGGATTTCATCACGGTTGCGCCAAGCGTCACCTGGCCGTCGCCGGCGACAATCACGGTGCCGCCCTTGCGGACGGAGAGGATGGTGGTGGAACGCCATTTGAGATCAGACATGGTACTCTCAATATAAAAGCGGGGTGGGATTCGCCAAGATGCAGACGTTGCCGACCATACCGTTTGTCGACCTGCGCGGATACACGCCATTGGAACTGTTGTTCCTTTTCCGCCGGCAAGCCCATTTTCTGGCGCACGACGCCTTGGCCATGTTGGGCGGACGCGCCGCCCGCCTGATGGCATCCGCCGCCGACAGCGCCTCGCGCCGCTGGCTGGAAAAGACCAACAATCCCTATCTTCCGGAAATCTCGCTGATCGCGCAGTCGTTGCATACGCCGGGGACCTTTCTGCTCAACACCTGTCTCGAATGGGGCTGCACCAGCGGCGCCTGGGCCAGCGACACCGGACCCTTGTTGCGCCGTGTACTCGTCTGGCCGTTCCCGCGCCTCGGCGAGTTCCCGGTGGTGGCGCAATACAGCGGCAAGCTCGGAGACTTCCTCACCATCACCTGGCCCGGCTTCAGCGGTGTGCTGCAAGCCATGGCGCCCGGCCGTTTCGCAGCGGCGATCAATCAGGCGCCAATGAAGAAGCGCGGCGCCGGTCTGGTCGGCGACTGGCTGGTGGGACGCTTCAAGGTCAATGCCAATCCGGCGCTGCCGCCCGTCCACCTCTTGCGCCATGTCTTCGAAACAGCGCGCGATTACATGGCGGCCAAGTCCATGCTCACCACGACGCCGATCGCAGTGCCGGCGATCTTCACCCTCACCGGAACCCGCAGCGGCGAGGCTTGCGTGATCGAGCGCACCGAAGACGACTACGCCGTGCGCGAGCTGGCAGCAGGCCGGGTCTGCACCAGCAACCAGTTCGAATCCCGCCTCAACGATAGCGGCTGGCGGCCACGGCCGATCGACAGTGCGGGCCGCTATGCGCAAGCGCTGGCCATTCCTGCCTGTGCGCCGGGCTTTTCCTGGTTCACCCCGCCGATCGCCAATCGCAACAGCCGTTTGGTGCTGACCGCCAATGCCGCCAGCGGCGCCCTTAAGGTCATGGGCACGTTCGGCCAGCGGCCCGTCACTGAGATTTTCGCCTGGGCGGCGTAGTTTTTTGTTATGGCGGCTCCTGATATGAAGGCATCCGTCCACCGGGAGGCGCCCCATGCGCACAGCCACTGTTGAACGCAAAACCCGCGAAACCGAGATCGCCGTGTCGCTCGACCTCGACGGCACCGGAGAGTGCGATATCGACACCGGCATCGGCTTCCTGGACCACATGCTGGAGAGCTTCGGCCGCCACTCGATGATCGACCTCAAAGTGCGGGCGCAGGGCGATCTGCACATTGATTTCCACCACACCACCGAGGACACCGGCATCGTCATCGGCCAGGCGGTGAAGAAGGCCTTGGGCGATTTTGCCGGCATCCGCCGCTTCGGATCGGCCGCCATCCCGATGGATGAGGCGTTCACGCGGGTCGCGGTGGACGTCGCCGGACGGCCTTATCTGGTGTGGAAGGTCAGCTTTCCGCGCCCCAAGATCGGCGAAATGGACACTGAGCTGTTCAAGGAATGGTTCCAGGCCTTTGCCCAGAACGCCGGCGTCTGCCTGCATGTCGACAACCGGTATGGCGAGAACAGCCATCACATCATCGAGACGTGCTTCAAAGGGCAGGCCCGGGCGCTGCGCCAGGCCATCGAGCCCGACGAGCGGCTGGACGGCGATATCGCCTCCACCAAGGGTGTGCTGGGCGAGAAGGACTAGGACCACAAACCTCTATATTTGGGGCCCCGCCAAGCCTGATCCACACGGGCTTGATCATTGATTGTCAGATCCTTCCGGAATCCCAGGGGGGAGGGGGTATCTTTGCCCTTTGGCATTCGCCGGATTCCGGTCAACCGACGGATCCGCCTTGGTGATCCATATCCAAAGCCAATCTGCAAAAGGCGCATCTCCGCCCTTGCCGATACCTGTCGCACTCCTTTCCAACTCATTCGAACCGCGATTCCGGCGGGGGTACCCCCTGCTGCCAGAACCGGCCGGCACCATGCCGGTGCTCTGGTGATGTGGGAATGAGGTCCTTAAATGTCAAGAGGTGCGGCAATGTGCCGGCACAGCCGTTGCGGACCAGGCAGCTTTCATCCGCAGGGCACCGCCACGGGAAAATAGCCTGACGTCATGTCACGTTGGTGACGCGGCCGTCATCGCTCGTTGACTCTATTTGTTTGTGCGCCTCACTATCACTCCAAAGACCTTTGGAGGCTGTTGCGCCATGGTCCAGATCACCAAAGACGATGCCTATGATGCCGTCCGGCCGGATGATTTCCCTGCCATGCTGGAGGCGGCGCGCTATGGCCGGCGCACCGGCGCCTTCGACCGGATCATCGCGGCTACCCACGACCATTTCTGGGACCCGCTCGACCAGCGCTACATCGATATCGACACCCCGTTTGATATCGAGCACGTGCAGATGCTGCCGGATTGGATGTTCCCCTTCTTCCTCACCGATCTCGGCAAATCGCTGACGGTGCAACAGAAGATTCGCTATGTCAGCCAGTCCAACCGCTGGTCCTTGTCCTCCATCCTGCACGGCGAGCAGGGGGCGCTGGCCTTGTCGGCCTCGCTCTGCCACATCCTGAAGGATCCCGGGGCGCAGGAATATGCCGCCAACCAGACGCGCGAAGAGGCGCGTCATGTCACGGCGTTCTCGGCTTACATCAAGGCGCGCTGGGGCACGCCGCTGCCGGCCGGACCGACGCTGGCGGGTCTGCTCACCGAGATGGTGCTGGCGCCCGAGGTCTACAAGAAGATCGTCGGCATGCAGATGCTGGTGGAGGGCCTGGCCATGGGGGCCTTCGCCACCCTGTACCAGAACGCGGCCGATCCCGTGCTGGTGAAATTGTGCCACCTGGTGATGACCGACGAGGCCTTCCCTCACAACTTCGCCAAGAAATGGGCCAGCCGCACCTTCGCCAAAATGTCGCAGGAGGAACATCCG
>JBJKRM010000520.1:0-7011 GCA_046704685.1 Rhizomicrobium sp. | reverse complement strand
GCGCGTATGATCGGCCCAGCCATCGCCGGCGGCCTGATCGCGATCATCGGCACCGGCTGGATGTTCCTGCTCAACGCCGCTTCGTTTGTCGCCATGATCGCGGCGCTCGTGGCCTTGCATCTGCCGGCACCGGTGGTGCCGAAGCGGTCAGACCGTTCGCAGCACGGTCTCGTTGAAGGTTTCCGCTACATCGGCAAGCGTCCCGACCTGATAGCGGTCATGGTGATGGTTTTTCTGATCGGCACCTTCGGGCTCAATTTCCCGATCTTCATTTCGACCATGTCGGTGCGGGCCTTCCACGCTGGGGCGGGGCTGTATGGAATCTCGACCTCCATCCTGGCGGTGGGAACAGTGGTGGGAGCGCTGCTGTCGGCGGCGCGCGAGCGGCCGGCCATGTCCCACCTTTTGAGTGGCGCCGCAGCATTCGGGGTTGGCTGCGCGCTCGCCGCGATTGCGCCGGATTACGCTCTGTTTGCAGCGGTGCTCATTGTCATCGGTCTGGCAGCGCAGACCTTCAACACCACCTCCAACAGCATCGTGCAGCTGCAGACCGACCCTGGAAGGCGCGGCCGGGTGATGGCGATCCGGCTGGCGATCGCGCTGGGCGGGACGCCGCTCGGCGCGCCGCTGGTCGGCTGGGTGGCCGACGCCTTCGGCCCGCGCTGGGCGCTGGGTGTCGGTGCAGCCTCGGGGATCGCGGCCGCCCTGGTGGCGCTGGTCTATCTGATCCGCTTCCGCAATCTGCGCTTCGCCGTCAGCGACGGACGCTTCCGCCTGACGATCGATGCTGCCGCACCCTGGAGCAAGACTCCTTCAAAATGAACTGGAGTCTTGCTCTGGCGTCGCGCGTGCTCAGCAGTTGTTGCTGGCGTCGTAGCCCAGCGGCACAGGGCGGTCCTGCAGGACGGTGGCCCAGGCACTCAACGCCGTCGCCTTGCCGTGGCTGATGATCCAGATAGCTTCCACATTCTTCTGCGGCGGATTGGGCTTGCTGGGACCGGGCTGCTTGGGCACTGGCGGCACGTCGAACACCACCTTCAGCACCGTCTCGCCGGGCTTGGCACCGTATTCGGGCCAGGCCACATTGCGGGTCTCCAGCCACGAGGCGTGGTGATTGATGGCCATCTTGCAGTTGTGCATGCGCGTCATCAGCGAAACGCCGGCGGCGGTGTGAATGCTTTCGATGGCCTTGCGGACCTGTTTCCAGTTCGACACGGGTGCAGCGCCGGATGGGATGGCCAGAGCGGCGGCAATGAGGAGGGCGCTGGCAGATTTAAGCATCGGATGGACCTCTGAAATACGGGGCGATCATGACACACGCAGATGTACCAAAAGGCAAGGGTGGCGTTCATCAGCCGTTCAGGCGGCCGCTTGACTACCGCAATGTCCGTCGCCCTGTAGCGGCATGCCAGACAAGAAGGACGACCACCGCCCCGATCACGGCGACGAAGACCGACCACAGGCTAAACTGATAAACGACGGGATGTCCCAGGAAGGCGAAGATCGCCCCTCCCACCAGGGCGCCGACGACACCAAGCACGATGTCAAGCAGGCAGCCTTCGCCGCGGTCATTGACGATCTTGCTGGCGATGAAGCCGGTGATCAGCCCAAAGATGATCCAGCCGATGATGGACATAGCACCCTCCGCCCCGCCGCATGGCCGCTGCAGCCCGCGCAGTTTCCCTGCATGTTGGGTGGCGTGTGACGGATTTCAAGCCGCCTGCGTGGCATTGCCGCTGGCGCTTTGCCGTCTTCCACAATCGTTTCGGGTCGTCCTGATACTGATTCTCGGCGTGGGGGCTGGTCGCCATCCGGTCTGGTTGCATCATGACGCCTGTTGCACGGTTCCGGCCGGCGTTTGTTCGCCCGCCGCAGCGAACAGAGCGCAGATGAAATTTCTGATGGAACCATCGTTGGCGGTGCTGGTTCATTTTCCATTCATGCTCGCTTTGCTTCACTGCGAACTGATGGGTGGCGCCGGAATGAAAAGGATTGGTCCGATGAAAACGAAACTTGTCCTGGCGGTAGCAGCACTGGCGGCCATGACGGCGCCGGCTTTTGCCGCAAATGCCACAAATGGTGGCGGACACGGCATCTGTCTTCTCAACCGTGACGTGGACGGTTGGGGGACCCGCAACAACCACTCGATGGTCGTCAACGATCGATTCGGGCGCAAGTACCTCGTTACCCTCTACGGTCTCTGCAACGACCTGCCATACAGCATGGGGATGGGCTTCCGCCCGGTGGGCCGGATGGTCAATATGGGTACCTGTGTCGAGCGTGGCGACCGTGTGATCATGCGGGGCGGCGGTGCCACCAGACTTTCGAGTCAGACCTGCTGGGTGCAAAACGTGCGGCCCTATACCAAGCAGATGGAGCATGCGGACCGCTTCGCCAGGGAGCACGACAAGCCGCTACCGACCTATTGATCGGTTCGGCAGGACCGCTAATCCGAAGCCAAGGCACGGAGGGTGACTTCCGTGCCTTCGCATTTTCCGCCGGACCCGTCGCAGGTCTACCGGTCGATCAGCCGTGAATGATCGCAGTGTTCAGCGCGTCAGCCGGACGCGTTTCGCCAACGGCAACACCCCGCGTGTTGGACACTGGCTTGTGCGACAGGCCCATGGATGGATCAAGAATGCGGAGCTTCTCCAAGAGGGTCGCGATCGCTGATTCCGCAGCACGGGAAGCACCGTCGTCGATCTTGAGCGCGACGCCCAATCCCGACTGTGGCAGCATGGCGGCATAGACCCCTTCGGCGCCGATTTTCACCGCGGCCTTGCCGCCCGCCGCCCGCATCAGGGCGGTGCAACTGCGCCCAGTACCCGCCACCAGCTCGGGATGGGTCATCATGGCCTTCAGGACGCGATCCGCCCCAGGCGTCCGATGACCGGCGATCTTGGCCAGCGCTCGCGCAAAGCCGGTGAGGGGGAGAGCGAAATTGGGGGCGGCGCAGCCGTCGATGCCCCATGCTGCGTTGTTGATGCCCGACAGCCGGCGCAGCGTCGCGATGACCGTCTGCTGCACCGGGTGTGCGACGTCCACATAGCCGGCCAAGGGCGCCTTTAGATGCCGCGCCACGGTCAGAAATCCGGTGTGTTTGCCGGAGCAATTATTGTGGATTGGCGAGGGCTTCTGGTGAGTCGCTATCATGGCATCTGAAGTTGCGGCGTGGCGTGGCATGTGCGGCCCGCAGGCCAGATCGGCCGCGCTGCAGCCGATGCGCTTGAGCCAGGCGTCGACCCGGCTGGTGTGCATCGCTTCGCCGGAATGGGAGGCGCAGGCCAGTGCCAGCTCGTCCTCGCTGACGCCGAAAGCGTCGGCCGCCCCCGTCTCGACCAGCGGCAGGGCTTGGATCGGCTTCAGAGACGAACGAGTGTAGACCGGGGCCTCCACATCACCCAGGGCGAATCGGACCGCGCCGTCGGCATCGACGATCGCTACGGCGCCGCGATGCACGCTTTCCACCAGCGCACCACGGGTGACTTCCACAAGAACAGGATTAGGCATGAGCGCTCCGGCGACTTGGACAGGCACGCGGTGAAGGCTTATCACTACGCCCCCTTGCAGGTCTGCGCCATCACCAGCTGGCGCGGTCATGCGTGGTATGTGCGGGTAGCGGGACGGGCGCTCTGATGCGTGGCTATTTCGGTGTTGGTGTTGACGGCCTCTCCAAACCGATGAACCTCGGCAATCTGACGCGCATCGCCAACGCCTTCGACGCAAGTTTCTTCTTCACCATCAACGCCCATGTGAAACTTGCCGACGCGCAATCCGACACCTCGCGCGCTCAGCAGTCGATGCCGTACTACAGGTTCCAGGGCATCGATGACCTGCGCCTCCCCCTGGATTGCAGACTTGTGGGGGTGGAGATCACCGAGGATGCGGTGGAGCTGCCGCGCTTCCGCCATCCGTTGCGTGCCGCCTATGTCTTCGGCGCCGAGCGCTTGTCGCTGTCACAGGATATGCTGTCGCGCTGCGATTTTGTGGTGAAGATCCCGATGAGGTTCTCGATCAATGTCGGAATGGCGGGCGCTGTCGTTCTTTATGACCGCCTCATTAGCCTTGGCGGTTATCCCCCGCGCCCCGTCACCGCCGGCGGGCCGCAGGCCGATCTGCCGCCGCCCCACCGATGGGGTGCTCCCTTGGTGCGCGACCGGCGCTGAGCCTCCATGCAGGCGACGCAAGGCTGACGAAATCGGCCGCAAGACAGCGTTCTTCAGTCCCTGACTCAGGACATCGCGCCCATGCTTTTTGGACGGGGTCTCCGATAGGCCGGACGGCGTTACCCTCTTGCATAAGCGATCGAGGCCATCGCCTCGGAGGAGGAAATATGTCGAACAAGCAAGCCGATCTGGCAGGCCCCGGCATCAGCACCTATGAAGAGGTCGCCAGGATTCTTCCCGACAATTACCGACCGCTGCTTTCGCGCATCGACACCCAGCGTGCGGTGTTCGCCGTCAAGCGCTACATCGAGGACCACCTGTGCCGCGCCTTGAAGCTCGACATGGTTCAGGTGCCGCTGATCGTCGACAAGGCCAGTGGCGTCAACGACTATCTCGACCGTGACGGCTCCCGCACACCGGTGGAATTCCCCTGCGGGCTGGGTCTGCCCAAACGCATCGAAGCCCAGGTCGTGCAGGCGGCCACCAAATGGAAGCGCATGGCGCTGGCCGAGTTCGACTGCAAGCCGGGGGAGGGCATCTGCACCGACATGCGCGCAGTGCGAAAGGACTACTTCCTCGACCACGACCACAGCTCCTATGTCGACCAGTGGGACTGGGAGATGGCCATCACGCCGGCCGATCGCAATCTCGATTTCCTGCGCAACACGGTGAGCGAGATCTGGAAGGTGATCCGCGACGCCGGTCTGCATGCCCAGGACCTGTTCCCTGGTCTCACCAAAGGCGGCTACCCGCAGATTCCCGAAGACATCAAATTCATTCACGCCGAGGATCTCTTGGCGGAGTTTCCCAACATGCCGCGCAAGCAGCGGGAGACGGCGATCCTGCAGCGTTATCCGGCGGTGTTCATCATCGGCATCGGCTGGGTGCTGAAGGACGGCTATCCGCACGAAATGCGCGCCGCCGATTACGACGACTGGGTCACCGACACATCCAAGGAAACCGGCAAGGACACCCATGGCCTCAACGGCGACATCCTGGTGTGGAACCCGGTCACCAAGCGGCGCCACGAGTTGTCATCCATGGGTATCCGGGTCACCAAGGACATGCTGAAGGTCCAATTGAAGCTGTCGGGCCAGGAGGATTTCCTCAAGCTGCCTTACCACCAGGCGATCCTGAACGACCGCATCCCGCTGTCGATCGGCGGCGGCATTGGCCAGGCGCGCACCTCTATGTACCTGTTGCGCGCCGCGCATCTGGGTGAGGTGACGGTGTCGGTTTGGCCCAGAGAGCTCAAGGAGATCTGCGCCGCCAAGAACATCCATGTGCTGGAGAAGCGGCGTCTAGCCGGTGGGCAGATCGACTGCTGCGGTATGCTTGACGCAGGATGCGGCGCGCCTATCGGTCCGCTGGAAGTGGATTGCGAATACCGTGATTGCGGCGAAGCAGATCGCCGGCACGATCATCACATATTGCACGGCCTGCGGCGGCGTTATGATATTGAACAGCGCCAGGACCGCAGCGCCGCTTCCGGCTGCGAACATCAGCATGGCGGCGCCTGATTTGGTGTGAGGACCGAGATCGCGGATGGCGTTGCCAAACACCGTTGGGAACACCACCGAGAGGAAGAAGCTGGCGGCCACGACGCAGCCTATGCCGGTTTCGCCTCCGGCAAATGCAGCGATCGCGGCCGCCACCGCACCACCCGCGGTAAAGACGGCCAGGATGCACGACGGATCGAAACGGTACATCAACCCGGTTCCGATCACCCGTCCGACGGCAAAAGCGGCCAAAGCCCACAACAGCACAGTTTTGGCGAACGCCAGATCGTGACCGGCGCCGATGGCATAGCGGATGGTGAAGCCCCACATCACGATTTGCGCCACCCCGCAGAGGAACTGCGCGCCGACCCCGAGCATGAATGGACGGTTCGGGAAGAGGGCGGCGAAGCTTTTGACCGTGCTGTCGTCGCTTCGGACGCGTTCGATGGCGATCGGCGGGAATTTGACCTTGTCGACGATGAAGGCGAACAGCAGCACACCGGCGCCGATGAAGAAGAACGGTGTCACCAGGGCATGGGCAAGTTCGACGCTGGGATGTTGTTTCGCCGAGTGCAGCACCAGTTGCCCGACGAAGAAGCCCACCAGAATGCCGACAGGGTTAAGCGCCTGGGCAAGGTTCAGTCGACGGACAGCGCTTTCCTTGGGGCCCAGACGAACCACCAATGGGTCGGCTGACACTTCCAGGATGGTGAGGCCGGATCCGACCGCCACCGCCGCAGCGAGAAACCAGGCGAGCGTATGCTGCTGGGCCGCCGGGTAGAACAGGAACATGCCGACAGCAAAACAGCCGAGGCCGAAGACGACACCGGACTTGTATCCAAAGTTCCGGCTGATCCAGGCCGCCGGCAGGGCCATGAAATAATAACCAAAACTGAGCGCCCAGCCGGCCAGGCTGGTTTGGTAGGAATCGAGGGAGAGCGCGACGGAGAACTCGGGAACCAGAGTGTCGTAAAGGCGGTGCGCCAGCCCCCAGATGGCGAACATCGCGAACGTCAGGGTGATGGCGGCATAATAGGTCTTGCCACCCGTGGGTGTTTGCCCGCGCGTCATGTAAGCGTTTCCCTCCGTTGCCGCTAGGATAGGCATGGGCAGTTAATGGAGCTTTTAGAGATACCTGACTTTCCGGCATGTTCGTGAGGAAGGGGCACGTTCGTTTTTGTTTTTTGAACGCCGGGCTTCATACCGGCCAGAGATCTGACGCGTTTACCGAGAAGGCATATGCGATCCGCAATGCGCTTTAACGGCGTCCGGCAGCGATAAAAGAACCCTAATCGCCCAATGGTTGCGGCGCCTTTGGCGGTGCCGTCATCTCTCCCGGATGACCA
>JBJKRM010000519.1:0-9012 GCA_046704685.1 Rhizomicrobium sp. | reverse complement strand
GACCAAGGCCGGCCGTCGCATTGGCACACGTCATTCACCTGGCAGCGGCTCGAGTAATTTGCCAGGCGCGCGGCACGGCTGATTGCCGTATAAGGGTTTCATGATCCAGGAACCACCGCGCGATTGCCGCCTCTGTCCGCGTCTTGCCGCCTTTCGTGCCGACAACGCGCGCAGCTATCCCGATTTCTTCAACGCGCCCGTGCCGAGCTTCGGCGCCGCGGACGCGCGGCTTTTGATTGTGGGGCTGGCGCCGGGACTGAATGGCGCCAACCGCACCGGCCGTCCCTTCACCGGCGATTGGGCCGGCGACCTCTTGTACATGATGCTGCTGATGCACGGCCTGGCGACCGGTCGCTATGGCCAGCGCTCCGATGACGGATTGAAGCTCGCGGGCTGCGCCATCACCAATGCGGTGCGGTGCGTGCCGCCGGAAAACAAGCCCCTGCCCTTCGAGACCAAGACCTGCCGGCGCTTCCTGAGCGCGCAGATCGCGACGATGGAAAATCTTCGCGCCATTCTCGCCCTGGGCAAGCTGGCGCATGACAGCGTCTGCGACACGCTGGAGATCAAGAAGTCGCAACATCCCTTCAAGCACGGTGCCGCCTACCGGCTGGATGCGGTGGTGCTGGTGTCGAGCTATCACTGCTCGCGCTACAACACCAATACCGGCGTTCTCACCGAGGCCATGTTCGACACGGTCGTCAAGCAGGCCAAGAAGGCGGCGTTCAACTGATGCCTGCCGGTTTCGCCGAAGCGATCGCCGCCCGCCGGCCGATGCTGGCCGAGGGCTCGGTGTACGAATGGCTGCGCCGTCACGCCGGCATCCCATTCGATCCGCTGCTGCGCCATGGCGCGCTCATCTATGATCGCGAAGGCCGCAAGGCCGTGACCGAGATTCACAACGGATATATCGCGGCGGCCAAAGCCGCTGGTCTTCCGCTCGTGATGCAGACCGACACCTGGCGCGCCAATGCGGAAAACATCGCCGGCTCACGCTATGCCGGCCGGCCGGTGAATGAGGACAATGTCGCGTTCCTCCAGGAGCTGCGGGCGCGAAGCGGCCATGAGGTCTTCATTGGCGGGGTGACCGCCTGCCGTGGCGATGCCTATCGCCCGCAAGAGGCGCTCGATGCCGACACCGCCTATGCCTTTCACCGGCCGCAGATCGAGGCCCTCGCACGGGGCGGACCCGATTTCCTGATCGCCGCCACCCTGCCGGCTCTATCCGAAGCGATCGGGATCGCCCGGGCCATGGGCGAAACGAGTCTGCCTTATCTCATCAGCTTTGTGCTGCGGCCAACCGGCACGCTGCTGGACGGCTCCCCCTGGTCCGAGGCCATGCAGCAATTGGAGGACACCGCGCATCCGCCGATCGGCCATGCGGTGAATTGCGTGCATCCAAACATTCTGCGCGATGCCTTGGCTGTTTTGGAACGTCATGACGCGGAGATGGCGCATCGCCTCATCTTCTTCCAGGCGAACACCTCCCCATTGAGCCCCGAAGAACTCGCCGCAGCCGGCGATCTCATCACCGAAACCCCGGAAACGCTGACCTCCCAGGTCATGGCTCTGCAACACCGCATGGGGATCACGGTTGTCGGCGGTTGTTGCGGCACGAACGAGCAGCACATCATGAGCCTCGGGCGGGCGCTTCGGTCGCAGGCAAAAACGGCAGAACAGACCTGAGGATTTGCCCTGATTTTCTTGCTCTGCGGGCGGTGTAGTCTGCGCCCTGCTCCCGAACAAGAAGGACAAACAAATGGGCAATCGCCAACAATCCTGGGCCGAGCCGTGGAAGATCAAGGTCGTCGAACCGATCCGGATGACCAGCCTGGAAGACCGCCAGCGCGCCCTGACCGATGCCGGATACAACACCTTCCTGCTGCGCTCCGAAGACGTCTATATCGACTTGCTGACCGATTCCGGCACCAGCGCCATGAGCGATTGGCAATGGGCCGGCATGATGCTGGGCGATGAAGCCTATGCCGGCAGCCGGAATTTCTACAATCTCGAAGCGGCGGTGCGCGAACACTACGGCTATCGCCACCTGGTGCCGACACATCAGGGCCGCGGTGCCGAACATCTCTTGTCGCGCATCCTGATCAAGCCCGGCGATACCATTCCCGGCAATATGTACTTCACCACCACCCGGCTGCATCAGGAGCTGGCCGGTGCGACCTTCGTCGACGTGGTGGTTGCCGAAGGCCACGATCCGAGCAACGAAAGCCCGTTCAAGGGCAATGTCGATCTCGACAAGCTGGAGACGCTGATCGCGAAGGTCGGCGCCAAGAAGATTCCTTATGTGGCGCTGGCCGCGACCGTGAACATGGCGGGCGGCCAGCCGATGTCGATGGCCAATGTGAAGGCGCTCAACATCCTGTGCAAACGCCACGGCATCCGCATCGTGCTCGACGCCACGCGAGCGGTGGAGAACGCCTATTTCATCCAGCAGCGTGAGGCCGGCTACGATGGCAAGTCGGTGCGCGAAATCCTCAAGGAGTTCTGCTCCTACACCGATGCCTGCACCATGAGCGGCAAGAAGGACGCCCTGGTCAATATCGGTGGCTGGCTGGCGCTCAACGAAGACACCATCTTCGAGGAGGCCCGCAATCTCGTCGTGGTCTATGAAGGCCTGCACACCTATGGCGGCATGGCCGGACGCGACATGGAAGCGATGGCGCGCGGCATCGTGGAATCGGTCCATGACGACCACATCCGCGCCCGTATCGGCCAGGTGGAATATCTCGGCAACAAACTGCTCGATGCCGGCATTCCGATCGTCAAGCCGATCGGCGGCCATGCGGTCTATCTTGATGCCAAGGCGTTCTATCCGCAGCTGTCGCAGGACGTCTTCCCGGCGCAGACCCTGGCGGCTTTGCTGTACGAAAACTCCGGCGTGCGCGCCATGGAACGCGGCATTGTCTCGGCCGGACGCGATCCCGAAACCGGCAAGCACCACTATCCCAAACTGGAGCTGGTGCGCCTCACCATTCCGCGCCGCGTCTACACCCAGGCGCATATGGACGTGACGGCGGAAAGCGTCATCGCGGTGTATGAGGAGCGCAAGAAGGCCCGAGGCCTCAAAATGGTCTACGAGCCGAAATATCTGCGCTTCTTCCAGGCGCGGTTCGAACCGCTTTAAGCGCAATTGTCATCCCGGCTCGCGCCCATGTGCCAGATGGTGGCATCACCTTGGGCGCGTCCGGGATGACAATCTTGTTATTCCGCGACCGCCGCGTTCTTCGTCACGTACTGATCATAGGCTTCCACCGCCTGAGCGGCGTACATCACAGCCGGGCCGGCGCCCATGTAAACCGCCATGCCCATGGTCTCCATGATCTCGTCGCGGCTGGCACCGTGCTTGCGGGCGGATTCGGCATGGAAGGTGATGCAAGGGTCACAGCGCACTGCGATGGCGATGGCCAGCGCAATCAGTTCCTTGGTCTTGGTGTCGAGCGCCTTGGGCGTCGTGGCGGCCTGCGCCATGGCGGAGAACGCCTTCATCACGTCGGGCGTGCCGGTGCGCAGCTGCTTGGTCAGCGCGCTGAGCTCGGTCGCCATATGAGGCCAGTCTTTGAGCATGTCGATATCTCCCGAATTCGCTGCAGGGTTCGACACGTATATTAGAACTAACTAATATATTTCAACCCGGCCGGATTGTCGCAGGCCATCGCACTCACTGACTGTCATCCCGGACGCGCCCGACGCGATGTCCCCGTCTGGCGCGTGGGCGCGATCCGGAACCCACCCCGAAACCCGTCAGATGACGCAGTGGATCCCGGCTCTGCGCGCTGCCTTCATCCGCAGCGCCAAATCACAGCAATTCGTGCGCCAGCGCTTGGCCGGGATGACAAGAAGTGAAAATCACCCGTACCGCTCTTCTTTCCAGGGATCGCCTTCGTTGTGATAGCCGCGCACCTCCCAGAAGCCGGGCTGGTCTTGCGCTGCCAGCTCGATGCGCGTCACCCATTTGGCGCTCTTCCAGAAGTACCAGTCCGGGATCACGACGCGCACGGGCCCGCCATGCTGGCGCGGGATCGGCTGGTCCTCCCAGGAATGAGCGAGCAGCACATTGGCCTCGGCGAACACCGGCAGCGTCACATTGGTGGTGTAGCCGTCATAGGCGTGGAACAAGACATGGGCGGCTTCGGGCTTCGGCCGCACCAGATCGAGCAGAGCCTTTGACGACACGCCGCGCCAGTGATTGTCGAAGCGGCTCCATTGGGTGACGCAGTGAATATCGGAAACGAACTCCTCCTGCGGCAACGTCATGAACTGTTCCAGCGTGAACACCACCGGGTTCTCGACCAGACCGCCGATGCGCAGGCGCCAGTTCTCCGGCTTGACGTCCGGCTGGGCGCCGAGATCGAGCACCGGCCAGTTCTTCACTTCCTTTTGGCCGGGGGGCAACCGGCTGACATGCCCGAGATCGGGCCGGCCGGTGATCAGGCGCTTGTCCCGCGCCCATTCTTCCTTGGAACGGATGAGCTTCGAAGCGGCTTGGCCAAGCAGGCCTTCGGGTTCTTCGTCTGACATAGAACCATTCTAAACAAACGGGTATCCTCTGGCAAAGACGCCCGGATGCCTTGCCGTTCCCCATCGCTCCCATCACAATTGCCCGATGGACACCACACCGCGCTTCGAAAGCGAATTTCTCGAAGGCCTCGCCACCGCTTTTCGCCAAAGAAGACGATCACTCAGCCAAAGCGCCTGCCGCGTGGAACTGGCGAAAACCTACGAGGTCGAGGGTGAGGAAAAGCACGAACGGCTGGAGATCGAAATCGGCGGCGTCGTGGGCAGAGGGCCCGTCCTGCGGTTCCATGCCTGGGCCGACCGGCTGATCTGGATCGATACGCGGCGCGCCACCAAGCAGGGCTGGGCCTGGAGCTGGTCAAACGAAGGCCGCTTTGCCGACGAATACGGGCCGCGGCACTTCATCGAGGCGCTGGAGAACACCTACGCCTTGCTCGACGAGATGTCGCCCGGCCGGACCGCAACCCTCGACGGCATCTGGAAGCCGCTGCTGGCGCAGAGCCCCAAGACGGTGAAATGAAAGCAAGCCGTCGCGCCATTCGGCATGCAACGAACAATGTGATTGCTACCCCTTCGCCCGCATGATGCGGGCCTTGTCGCGGGCCCAGTCGCGCTTCTTCTCGGTCTCGCGCTTATCGTGCAGCTTCTTGCCCTTGGCTATGCCGAGCTCCAGCTTGGCGATGCCCTTGGGGGTGAAATAAAGCTTCAGCGGGATCAGGGTCATGCCCTCGCGCTGGATGGCGGCAGCGAGCCGCCGGGCCTCGTTCTTGTGGATCAGCAGCTTGCGCACCCGCTTGGGTTCGTGGCCGAAGCGGTTGGCGGCGGCATATTCTGGGATGTTGGCGTTGATCAGGAAGATTTCGCCGTCCTTGGCCTGGGCATAGGACTCCGCGATGGTGGCGCGGCCAACCCGCAGCGACTTCACTTCCGAGCCCATCAGCTGGATGCCCGCCTCCATCGCGGAATCGATGGCATAGGCGAAGCGCGCCTTGCGGTTCTCGGCCACGATCTTGCGGTCGTCGTCCTTCTTCTTCTTTTTGGCCACGAGCGGCTCCTGATGACACCGTCATAATATAGGGTGCGGGCGCCGCCACACAAACTTGTCATCCCGGACACGCCCATTCGGTGTCATCCCGGCCCAGCGCTGCCGCACCGTCGGTCAATGGGTGGCATGGCGGACGGTGCAGCGCGCAGTGCCGAGATCCACTCCGACACCTGACAGATTTCCGGGTGGATCCCGGATCGCGCCCACTTGCCATGTGACGATAGCGCCTCGGGCGCGTCCGGGATGACAGTGCGGGGGTGTCCCCTACTCCCCCTTCACTCCCACCTCTGCCATGGCGGTGCGGACGCGAGCGCGGGCAGCATCGGTCGCCGCCATCATCGGCAGGCGCACCTCGTCGGTGCAGAAGCCGAGTTCGGACACCGCGAACTTCACCGGGCCCGGGCTGGGCTCGCAGAACATCGCGTCGTGCAGCGGCATCAGCCTCTTCTGCAGCAAGAGGGCCTCGGACCAAGCCCCCTCGTGGCACGCCTTCTGGAAATCCGAGCACAGCTTCGGTGCGACATTGGCGGTGACCGAGATGCAGCCCTGGGCGCCCTGCGCCATATAAGCCAGCGCGGTGCCGTCCTCGCCGGAGAGCTGCACCCAGTCGGGTCCGCAGGCGGTGCGCTCGCGCAACACCCGCGCCAGATTGGCCGTGGCGTCCTTGACCCCGATGATGTTCGGAATCTGCGCCAGCCGCCCCATGGTCTCCACCGAGACTTCCACGATGGCACGCGCCGGGATGTTGTAGACGATGATCGGGATATCGACCGCCTCGGCGATTGCCGCATAGTGCCTGTAGATGCCCTCCTGCGACGGCTTGTTGTAGTAGCCGGTCACCGACAACACAGCATCGGCACCGACTTCCTTGGCGTGCCTGGTCAGGGCGATTGCCTCGGATGTGGAGTTGGATCCTGCGCCGGCGATCACCGGAACCCGCCCGTCGGTCTCCTCCAGGCAGATGTCGATCACCCGCATGTGCTCGGCATGGCTGAGGGTCGGGGATTCGCCGGTGGTTCCGCATGGAACCAGCCCGCTGCTGCCTTGGGCCAGTTGCCAGCGGACCAGCCGCCGGAACGCGGCCTCATCCACCGCGCCGTCCTTCATCGGCGTGATCAGCGCAGGAATGGAGCCTCTGAAGCTCTTGGGCGAAAACGCCATGGTCCACCTCGTGAATTCCGCCTCAAAATAGCGCGCCGCGCCGTCAGGGCAAGCGTCTTCGGAACATCCTGTGCGCGCACGACGCGGTCAGTTCCACCCCGTGAGATCATGATCTAAGGTGCACGCATGCATTTCGGATTGAAGTCGATGTCCGCCCGCACCCTGGCTATCCTTGCGATCATCCTGTTCGGGGTCAGTGCGGCGGAGACGCTGCCGCCCGGCGTGGAACGGCACGGCAATGTCATTACCATGCAGCCGGTCGACGACGGCAACGCAGCGACACCGCAGGATACCGAGGCCGAACGCCTGCCGGGCACCCGCGTGTTATCTCCGGCCGACCATGACCTCTTCTCGCGCGCCTTTGATGCCGCCCACCGGGGGGACTGGCCCCAGGCGCTCGCCCTTGCGGACAAGGGCCGGAACCCCATCGCCAAGCAGCTGATTCAATGGGCTTGGCTGCAAGACAAGAATGCCAACGCCCCCTTCGCTGACATCGATAGCTTCCTGAAAAGCCATCCGGATTGGCCGCGGCGCGGCACCTTGCTGGCGCGCGCCGAAGAGGCCATGGATCCGGCCACGCCGCCGGCGGCCGTGATCGCTTGGTTCGCCGGCCGCAACCCCATCAGCGCCACCGGCATGATCCGCTTGGGCGATGCCCTGATCGCCACCGGCAAGAAGGCGTGGGGGGAGAGGCTGGTGCGCGAGGGCTGGATTGCCGGCGTGTTCGACCGCGATCAGGAATTGGCCATCGTGCAGAAAGACGGGGCCTACCTCACGCCCGAAGTCGACCGGCGGCGGCTCGACAACCTCATCTGGTCGGACCAGCTGACGGCCGCGCGCCGCGAGATGGCGCGGGTGGACGATACGACGCAGCGGCTGGCCAAGGCGCGCATTGCGCTGCGCTCCGATCCCAGGCGTGGCGAGAGGATTGCGGCCGAGCTGTCCGCCGACCTCGCCAACGATCCCCGCCTGTTGTTCGACCGGGCGCATGCCGCTCGCCGGCTCGGCGATAATGATGTTGCGGCCAAGCTGCTGCTGAAGCCGTCGGTGCGCGCGCTGTTCAAGACCCGCTCTGGGCCGGTCTGGTCCGAAAGCCATATTGTTGCCCGCGAAATGCTGAAGGTCGACAAGCCGGAGATTGCCTATCGCCTGGTCTCCGGCACAGGCCTGACGTCCGGCTACGATTTTGCCGAGGCGCAATTCCTCTCCGGCTGGATCGCCCTGCGCTTTCTCAAGGACCCGCAGGCTGCCTTGCCACACTTCCGGAAGCTGTTGGATGGCGTCTCGCGTCCGATCAGCCTGGCGCGCGGCCATTATTGGCTCGGCCGCACCTACGAGGCGCTGGGCGACGACGCCAACGCCTGGCGGCATTACCAGGCGGCATCGCGCGTGCCCGAGACCTTTTATGGCCAATTGGCGCTGACCCGCATCGATGCGACGCCGGTCCTGCACCTCGCAACCGCTCGTGTGACGGCGATGCCTTCCGAGGCGGTGTTCGAGCGCAACGATCTGGTCCAGGCCATGAGGGTGCTGGCTGATGTCGGTGAGCAGGACATGCTGCGCTCGTTTGCGCTGCACTATCTCGGCCTCCATCCGGGCGCCGCGCACACCAAGCAACTGGCTGAGGCCCTGACGCAGATGGGGTTCCGCGACGTGGCGCTGCGCGTCGCCAAGGTGCTCGGCTATGACGGCCCCACCTTCCCGCAATATGCCTATCCGGTCATCAGCGTGCCGGCCTATCGCGGCCCCGCGCCGACCCCGGAGCCGGCGCTGGTGCACGCCATCATTCGCCAGGAGACCGAGTTCGATCCGGAATCCATCAGCAGCGCCGATGCTCGCGGCATCATGCAGCTGACCCTCGCCGCGGCGCGCCGCAACGCCAGACGGGCCGGACTGCCCTATCGTCCCAATGCCTTGACCAGCGATGTCGCCTACAACATGCAGCTCGGGATGACGGAATTCTCCAGCTATCTGAAAGATTGGGACAATTCGGTGATCCTATGGGCTGCGGCCTACAACGCCGGGGAGAACAATGCCCGCCGCTGGATCGATGAGTTCGGCGACCCGCGTACCTCCAAGGTCGACCCGATCGACTGGATCGAATCCATCACCTATGGCGAGACCCGCAACTATGTGCAGCGGATCCTGGAAAATCTCGAGGTCTACCGAAGCCGGCTGGCGGGCCACGACACGCCATTGCGCATCCTGGCCGACCTCTACGCGCCGAACCCGCCGCCAACGGTCAAAGTGCTAAGCCCGCCCCCGCCACCGGT
>JBJKRM010000518.1:0-4036 GCA_046704685.1 Rhizomicrobium sp. | reverse complement strand
AATTGCGGCCGCGATCCATGAAAACTTGTCTCGTAATTGACGACAGCAGGGTGATCCGCAAGGTGGCCTGCCGCATCTTGACGGAGCTCTCCTTTGATGCGGATGAGGCGGAGAACGGCGCCGCCGCCCTGATGGCCTGCCGCAAGCAGATGCCTGATCTCATTCTGCTCGACTGGCAGATGCCGATGATGAGCGGCCGGGAATTCCTCAAGGTGCTGCGCAGCCAGACCAAGGGCAATCATCCCGTCGTCGTGCTCTGTACCACCGAGAATGACATTGCGGATATCAGCGAAGCCGTCGCCGCTGGGGCTGATGAGTACATCATGAAGCCTTTCGACCGCCCCATGCTCGAAGCCAAGCTGGCAGACGTTGGAATGGTCCAGCCGTGAACAGCAACGATTTCTCCTACCTTGCCAATACCCTGCGCCGCCGATCCGGCTTGGTGCTGCCGGAGAACAAGGCGCATATGGTGGAGACCCGGCTGGCACCGGTGATGCGCCGCTTCGGCTTCCGCGATGTCGGTTCGCTGATCAAGGAGCTGCACTACGGCCACGAGGCGCTGGTGCAGGCGGTGATCGAGGCGATGACCACCAACGATTCCGCTTTCTTCCGCGATCGCCGCACCTATGACGAGTTCCGCGATATCGTGCTGCCCACGCTGCTGCGCGACCGCGCCGAGGTCAGACAGCTGCGCATCTGGTGCACCGCCTGCGCTGCCGGCCAGGAACCGTATTCCGTCGCCATGATCCTGGATGACGCCAATCTGGTGATGGACGGCTGGGACATCTCGCTCATCGGTACCGACATCAACTCGCAGATGATCGCCCGGGCCCAGGAAGGGGTATACTCCCAGTTTGAGGTGCAGCGCGGGTTGCCCATCCGCCGGCTGGTCACCAATTTCACCCAAGAGGGCACCAACTGGCGCATTGCGGATCATTTGCGCCGCATGGTGACGTTTCGCACCTTCAACCTTCTCGACTCATTCGGCTGGTTGCCCGATTGCGATGTTGTGTTCTGCCGCAATGTGCTGATGTATCTCGACCACAAGGCACGGCTGTCGGTGCTTGATCGCATCAGCGACATCCTGGCGCCGGACGGCGCCCTCCTGGTGGGACCGGCAGAGTCCATGGGCGGTTACACCATCGGCTACACGCAGGCCGACAGTGCGCCGGGCCTGTTCTATAAGAGCAAACCCGTGCCCCTCCGCCGGCGCCTGGCGAGCTAACTGTCAGCAACAAACAATTTGCCATCCCGGGCGGAGCGCTCGCAGCGCAGCGAAGAGCGCGCAGACCCGGGACCCACTCAGACGCCGCGCAGATTTCGAAGTAGTTCCCGGATCGCGCCCACTCTTGCTTTCGCAGATGCCAAGACGGGCGCGTCCGGGATGACAACTTTGGCTAGATGGTCGCTCTAACCCCGGCAAAGAAGGCCCTTCCCGGCGCGCCGTATCCCGCCACCGGTTCGGTGCGGTCATTGCCGAGATTTTCGATCCGGCCGAACAGCTCGAACGTCTGGTTCAGTTTGTAAGCACCGAACAACTTGATATGGGCGGCCGCGCCAAGCCGCGTGGTGTGATAGGAATCGTCGAAGCGGCTGCCGACATAGCCGACGGCAATACCGAGATCGAGATCATCCGTCGCTTGCCAGGTGATCACGCCATTGGCTGAGTCATGCGGCCGCCGCGCCAGCTGCAATCCCGTCAGCCGGTCTTCGTCGGTCAGGTTGGTGTAGTTGAGAGAGAGCCGAAGGCCTTTGGTGATCTCCCCGGATAGCGCGACTTCCATGCCTTTGGCCAGCGAGCGGTTGACATTGTAGTAGTAACCGCCCTGCATCGCCCGCGCATTGCAGGCCGGCGATGTGACGCCGTAGCAGGAGAAGAAGTCGATCTGGTTGGCCGTGCGGCGCTCGAAATAGGTGAGTGAGCCGCGCCAGTTCCCGATCTCTTGATCGATGCCGGCTTCCCAGCCCGTCGCCGTTTCGGGCTTCAGCGCTTCCACCGGGTTGGAGTACGGCGAGAATAACTGGTAGAGGCTGGGCGCTTTGAAGCCGTCGCCCATGTTGGCGCGCAAGGTGGTGGAACCCGTCACCTGCCAGGCAGCCGCCAGCTTGAACGAGGTGTGATCGCCGAACTCCCGGTCGTGGTTGTAGCGTACGCCGCCGGTCAGGGTCACACCGTCGATGATGCCGCTCTGCCATTGGCCATAGACGCCGTCGATGCGGTCGCTGCCGCGGCTCGGTGCGGTGTCGTAGACGCTGAGCGTGTACAGCGATGTCCGCTCGTCCTCGGCGCCGAAGGTGATCTCATTGGCCGGGTCCAGATTGAACACGCCCTGGTATTCCAGCCGTGTGGCTCCGCCCTTGGCCGTGAAGTCGTTGTCGGGCGTCAGGGTCGGATCGAAGGTCTTGCGGTTGCTGTCGGAATGGGTGATCGCCAGCCGGTTGGACAGCCTTCCATCCAGCAAAGACACGTTCACGCCGCCATAGAGCGCCAGCAGATCGTTGTTGCCCCACTGATGGGTGTCCTGGAAGCTGTAGGTCGGCGGCGGGTAGCCGTCGAAGCTGTCGCGTGCCTTGGTGTAGTAGATGCGGCCATCAACGCTCACCGCATCGTTGATATGCCAGCGCAGATTCCCTGTGGCTCCGAAATGATGATAGCCGTCCGGCTCGCTGTTGCCGTTGCGGGAATCCGCCGCCGAGATGCTGTTGGTGTTGTAGTAATTGGCAGCGGCGCCGAACTCGAGCGACTGATAAGTCCCGTTGGCCGCCGCGTTGAGGTGCACGGTGTCGAAACTGCCGCCTTCTGCCTCGGCGTGCAGCGCCGTCTTGCCGCCGCGCGCCGTGATGATGTTGATCACGCCGCCGATGGCATCGCTGCCATAGAGTGTCGATTGCGGCCCGCGCAGCACTTCCACCCGCTGGATGCCGTTCGCCAGCACGTCGCCCAACAGCGCAAAGCCCGTGGTGGCGCTGGGATCGTTGATGCGGATTCCATCCACCAGCACCAGGGTTTGTCCGGCTTCGGCGCCGCGCAGCAGGACATTGGCGTTCTGACCGACACCACCATTGCGCACCACGGTCATGCCGGGGGTCAAGGACAAGGCGTCCGTGACCACATCGATCTGCTGTTGGGCGATGTCTTTGGCCGTGATTACCGACATTGATGTCCCGGTCACTTCCAGCGGCTGCGGTGTTCGTGTGGCGGTCACCACCACAGTCTCTGTGGCCGCAGCGGCGGAAGCGAAGGCAAGTAAGGAAACAGAGGAAAAAAAGATCAATTTGCGCATGGCGTTCTCCTGGTTTGAGCCAAGAGTCGGCGCACGGGCGAAACCCGCATTGGTCCTGATGATGGGTATCCAAAGCTCACCCGCGACGACTCCTACGATGTCGTCGCGACGGTTTCCCCCGCAGCTCCCGGCGCACCCCGGCCGGAAACAGGACGACAGCGTAGGGCAGGTCTCCTGGCTACCGGGTCTGTGGCTGTCTCCGCCTTCCCGAAGCTTGCGCTGCAGTGGCGATTGGAGACGTCCTCTCCGGCTACAGTTGCGGGGGCAGCCGCTTTCGCGTTCCCGAAACCTTACGCTTGCGGCGAGTGCTAGCCCTTTTTGTGCGGATCGGTCAACGGGTTTGACGGCGCGACGGCAGGTCAGTGACGTCCGAAAATGGCCAGACGGTCCGTGCCGTTTGGGGCATAGTCACGGCCATGGAGATGCCGCCCATCGTTGTTTGTTACCGCGCGCTGTCTTTGATCGCCGAAGGCGGTTTCGACGGCGAAGCGGGCGTCGGCGCGCTTGCGGAACGCTTGGGGGTCGGGGAACGCCAGTTGCGCCGTCTGTTCGACAAGCATCTGGGGGCGCCGCCGATCGCCGTGGCGCAGACCCGCCGCATCCTGTTTGCCAAACAACTGATCCAGGACAGCGACCTGCCGATGACCGCGGTCGCCGAGGCTTCCGGTTTCGGCAGCGTGCGCCGCTTCAATGATGCCTTCCGCAAGCTCTACGGCCGCACGCCGCGTGAGTTGCGCGTCCGGCGCAGCACG
>JBJKRM010000517.1:0-4238 GCA_046704685.1 Rhizomicrobium sp. | reverse complement strand
GGGATTGCCGCCCACCTGTCCGCCGATGGCCTGATCGAGAAGCATATAGACGGGTTGGTGGAACGGATTGAAGCCGCCGTAGCGCGCGTCGCGCGTCTGGCTGAGGTCTACGGCGGTCATGAGCGCTCCATCGAGATATAGATGGATAAAGTCCGGAGTCCATTCCATGACCCAGACGTGAAAAGCGTCGGACCAGTGGGGATCGTGAAATTCCGTGAGCGGCTTGAAGGTGGTGACCCAGTGTGCGGTGCCGTCGGGCTTCTGCCAGGCGACGTTCGCGTTTATATGGCCGGCATAATATTCCATGATGTCAATCTCGCCGTTGGCAGGCCACGGCTTGGAGACTCCCAGCGTCCACCAGGCGGGCCAGATGCCCGGCCGGGTATCAATGCGGCCGCGCATGACGAAGTATCCGTATTTCCAGGTGTGCAGTCCTTTGGTCTGGAGGCACGCGGAAGTGTAGTGCGCCACGCGGCGGTTGGTCCGCCAATCCTTGCTGCCCGCGCGGTAATTGGGATTGGGCACGGTCTCGCGCCGCGCCTCGAGGATCAGTTTCCCGCCGGAGCAGAAGGCGTTCTCAGGCTGATACCACTGGAACTCCTTGTTCCGCACAAAGCCGTGCTCAAAGGCCCAGTTCTTCGGATTGGGCGGGCCATCGGTGTTGAATTCATCATGCCAGACCAGCTTGTAGCCGCGTGGCGGCTCGCCGACGGTTGCGCCAGGCTTTGCAAAGAGGTCCTGCACTCCAATGGCGGCACCAGCCAGCATACCCTTCAACATGCGGCGGCGAGTGATCATTGAGAACCTCCTCCGGAAACCATCGTTATGATCGCGCTGACGGTATATCACTGACGGGGCGGAAAGGCAATGGCGCGCTGATTGTGCCCCGTGTTCTTCTCGGCGCCCTTCGGCGATTGCAGATCGCCGCTACAGCAGTTTGGGCAAAGGCGGCGGACCGCGCTGCAGCTCTGCCAAAACTCTCACCTGCGCTCGCACACATCGCAACGGGCGCGATGTGTGCGCCACCCGGGGAAATATATAAAGCTGTTTGGTTATGTCAGATTGCCGCTGCAAGAAGAACGGAGAGGCGAATTGGGGTTATGGGGTTTACACCGTGCTCATTTGTGCTATTATTCCTCTGAGAGCCTAAGTAGCCGCATGTTGACACAGAGAGCCGGTAGGAAGCCAGGTAGAGGACCCCACCAAGATTCGACGCCCTTGATCCCCAGCCCTCTTGTATTTCACTTAGGCAATGTTGGCGTCGCCATTGACCCGACTTAGGTCGTAGAAGGCCAATCGAGATGACCGCTATATTATTTCAATCCCTATATTTTGAGGATTCCGATGGGAATTACAGACGTAGCTGTGCATAAGACGGACGCCTCCTCCCTGCAGGAGAAGGTTGTCAACGATTTGAGTATCCAGGTTGCCACCGTGAACGGTTCCGGCAGCCAGAGCGCCAACATGGTTTTGTTGCGCTCCATTTTCCAGATGGGTATCCCGGTTTCAGGAAAGAACCTGTTTCCTTCAAACATTGCCGGACTACCCACGTGGTATACCATCCGAGCCTCCAAGCGCGGGTACATTGCCCGGCGCAAGGAGATCGACTTTGTCGTGGCGATGAACCCGGCAACGGCTCAGGAAGATGTGATGTCGCTGGACGCGGGCGCAAGCGTGGTTTACGACGAAAAGCTGAACCTGCAGCGGCTGCGCGACGACCTGATCTTTTATCCGGTGCCTTTTGACACGCTGGTGGCTCCGGTTTGTCCCAACGCGAAGCTGCGAAAGCTGGTTCGCAACATGATTTATGACGGCGTGCTCGCCAAGCTGCTGGGCATTCCGCTGGAAGAGGTTCACGAAGCGCTGAAGAAACAGTTCAAGAAGAAACCGAGCGCCGTGGACCTGAACTATGCCGCCGCCCAGGCCGGCTACGAATACACGGAGCAGAACCTGCCCAAGCGCGGGCGCTTCTACCTGGAGCGGATGGACGCGACGCGCGGAAAGATCATTATCGACGGCAACTCCGCCGCAGCCCTGGGCGCGATGTTCGGCGGCATGACGGTTTGCACGTGGTATCCGATCACACCTTCTTCATCGCTGCCTGAAACGCTGACCCGTTACATGAAGCGCTACCGCGTGGACCCGGAAACCGGCAAAGCGACGTTTGCCATTGTTCAGGCGGAGGACGAGCTGGCCGCCATCGGCATGGTGATGGGCGCAGGCTGGGCCGGCGCTCGGGCCATGACGGCAACTTCCGGCCCCGGCATTTCACTGATGGCGGAGTTTATCGGCCTTGGCTACTACGTGGAAATCCCGGCAGTGATTTTCGACGTGCAACGCACCGGGCCTTCCACCGGATTGCCCACGCGCACCCAGCAGGGTGACATCCTCAAGAATGCCGTTCTCTCGCACGGTGACACCAAGCACCCCATGTTGATTCCCGCTTCGGTGGAAGAGTGCTTCAGCATGGCCGTGGAAGCTTTTGACCTGGCGGAGGAACTCCAGACGCCGGTGTTTGTGATGAGCGACCTGGACCTGGGCATGAACAACTGGATGTCTGATCCGTTCCAGTATCCCGAGAAGCCCATCAATCGCGGCAAGGTGCTGAACGCCGAAGACCTGGAGCGGTTGGGCGGCTTTGAGCGCTACAAGGACGTGGACGGCGACGGCGTCGGCTATCGCACGATTCCCGGCACCAAGCATCCCGCCGCAGCTTACTTTGCGCGCGGCAGCGGCCACAACGAACAGGCCGTCTACAGCGAGCGGCCGGAAGACTACGTCACCAACATGGACCGGCTGACGAAGAAGTTCAACACGGCACGCAATCGCGTTCCCGCTCCCATCATTCAGGATGCCGACGGAGCGGAGATTGGCGTGATTGCCTACGGCACAACGCATTGGGCCATCGTGGAATCCCTGGACCAGTTGAAGCAGGAGTACGAGCTTCCGGTGAGCTATTGCCGCGTGAGAGGTTTCCCGTTTTCCGAGCAGGTTTTTGATTTCATCCGCCGGCACAAGCGGGTTTACGTGGTCGAGCAGAACCGTGATGGCCAGTTGCTTGAGCTGCTGCGCATGGAAATTGACGCGGCAGACGTTGAGCGGCTGCGCAGCATCCGCCATTACAAGGGAATTCCAATCGACGCGCGAAGCGTAACAGACGAGATTGTTTCTCAGGAGGGCAAGAAATAAAACGTCAACCACTGCTGTACCCCCATCTCCACCCCGAAAGGTGAACCGCATCGGGCTGGAACCTTCCGACTATAAAGGCAAGAAGAGCACGCTGTGCGCGGGCTGCGGGCACAACGCCATCTCCGAGCGCATCATTGAGGCGTGCTACGAGCTTGGCGTGGAACCCCACCGCGTGGCCAAGCTTTCGGGCATCGGATGCTCTGCAAAGAGCCCGGCCTATTTTCTGGCCAGTTCGCACGGATTCAATTCGGTCCACGGCCGCATGCCGTCGGTTGCCACCGGCAGCTTGCTGGCCAACCGCACGCTGGTCGCCATCGGCGTGAGCGGCGACGGCGACACGGCCTCCATCGGCATCGGACAGTTTGTCCACCTGATGCGCCGGAACCTGCCGCTGATCTACATCATTGAGGACAATGGCGTTTACGGACTGACCAAAGGCCAGTTTTCCGCTACGGCCGATCTGGGCTCTAAACTGAAGACCGGCATCGTCAACGATCTTCCGCCCATCGACACTTGCGCGCTGGCCATCCTGCTGGGAGCAACCTACGTGGGCCGGTCGTTTTCCGGCGACAAGCGGCAGTTGAAGGCCCTGCTGGAAGGCGCGCTGGGCCACAATGGAACCGTGATGCTCGACGTGATTTCTCCGTGCGTCACCTTCAATGACCATGTGGGTTCGACCAAGAGCTACAGGTACGTGCGCGATCACGATGCGCCGCTTGAAGAGTTGAGCTACATCCCCTTCTTCGAGGAGATCACGGCGGATTACGATCCCGGTACCACCACCGACATCACGCTGCATGACGGCTCGCACCTGCTGCTGAAGAAACTCGACTCGAACTACGATCCCACCAACAAGACTGAAGCCTTGAAGGTGCTGACCGAGGCTCACGACAAGGGCGAAATCGTTACCGGACTGTTCTACGTCGATACGAAAAAGCCCGACTTTATGGAGATGCTCAACGTTGTCGACGAGCCTCTGGCAACGCTCGGACAGGATTCCGTGCGCCCACCCAAGAAAATCCTCGACGAGATCATGGAAGGGTATCAGT
>JBJKRM010000516.1:0-4884 GCA_046704685.1 Rhizomicrobium sp. | reverse complement strand
CGCTGGAGCGGCCGCCGTCGCGAGGTACTTTTCCGGCTCGGCCTCGAACTTGGTTTTGCACTTGGCGGAGCAGAAGTAGTAGTCGCTGCCCTTGTAGTGTGTGTGATTGCCCTTGGCCTTGGCGGTTTCGATCTTGGGTGTCATCCCGCAGACGGGATCGCGGGCGGTGAGGACTTCATTTTCCATAGCGGCTGAACAACTCCACAAGCTCGTCGAATTTCTCTTTCTGGTCGTGCGCATTGCCGCTTTTGATGGCATGCGCCACGCAATGATTGGCATGGCCCTTGAGCACCTCGGCCTCAACGCGGTTCAGTGCCGCCTTGACCGCCTCCAATTGGTTGAGGACGTCGAGGCAATAGCGCTCTTCCTCGACCATGCGGATGACGCCGCGCACCTGGCCCTCGATGCGGGCGAGGCGGCTGAGCAGCTTGGGTTCGGCCTTGGTCATGCGAATACCGCCTCGGGTTGGCGCGCGTTGGTTGCGCCGGGGTTGGAGACAAATGCATTCATCCGCTGAGATCTGCCTTCTTCTGCAGATACTCCTCGCGCGACACTTCGCCTTTGGCATAGCGCTCTTCGAGAACCGCCAAACCGGACGACGCGCCGCCGCGCCGGTTGAAGGTTCCGGACCGCACCAGCCAGAAGATCCCGGCGGCCACCACGACGAGGATCAACAGTCCGCCGAATCCGCCCATGCCGTACATGCCATACATCATGAGAAGCTCCTTTCCGCCGCGTTCGGCGTCACTGGTTGTTGCCGCGATACATGCCGCGTCCCCACACCATCCCCATCGGGCACCAGTACATGCCATTGACGGCCTGTTTCTGGGCAGCGCTGAAGCTGGCGTAAAGCGGCTCCATGGCTTTGTCGACGGCGCGCATCGATTTCAGCTGCGCCGCCATGAACTGCTCTTGCAGCTTGAAGCGCTGCGTCATGTTCGGTGTTCCGTTCACCATGGCGTTGCAGCGGTCGATCATCGACCGGGCATTCGCCCGCGTCGCGGCGGCATAGGCTTGCCACAGCGGCTCCTGCCTTTGGGTGATATTGAGTGGGCTCTTGAGGCCGGAAAGCTGGGCGTTCCAAAGGCCGTCCATCGCCGCGCACATCGCCGCGCCGTTGCCGCCCCAGCCCATCATCGGCATCCAGTTCCCCATCATCATGCCGCCCATCATGCCGTATCCCATGGGGCTGTTGGGGCCCATCATGCGGCCGTAGCCCATGCGGCCATTGGGACCCATCCGGCCGTAGCCCATGTGGCCATTGTCTCCCATCATGCTTCCGCCCCCGCGGCGTCCCATCATGTTGTTGCCCATCATGTTGTTGCCCATGGGGCCGCTGTATTGCGTGGAATCGTTGGTCGATTGATTGCCTGAGTCGCTCTGGGCAATGGCGGCCACCGGCAAGGCCAGCAGCGCCAGAAGGGCTATGCCTGTGATCGTTTTCATCGTGCTTCCTTTCGTCGTTCGCGGCAACGCGCCGGCCGGCAGACCGCGATGCGGGGAAGTCGTCTGTGCAGCGGCCTTGGTCACCAGATACCCTCCAGGGGTATATACCGGGAGGGGGTATAATGCCGGGGCTGATCCGATGCAATACGGGAAAGGCGCTATTCCAGGCGGCGACGGCCGGCGTTGGCAAGAATGCGTCTCGTTCATGCCAATCTGTCGCAGGATTTTATCCCTCTTAATTCTTGTAATGTACTTACTATGTACCCATTATATTCTCGTTTTACGAGCATTCCGAGCGTTGCGACCGGATGCCGGCTTGAAGAAAGGAGTGCGATGGCAATCGAGCGGCGAAGGGCTTTTCGCGATGGTCCGGATCCGCAGAGGCATGCAGGACATACAGGGTAGGGTGGTTGATCATCCTCATGCGCACCCGTCCCCGATTCTGCCGAGCCGCCGTCAGGCGCGGGCCGTGAAAGGACAAACCCGGCGGAGGTCCAACGAGGCTGCGGCCCCGGACCGATGCTCCGAACAACAGGGGTTCCGAGTAACGCGATTTCCAGCCGTCTGATCGTGCCGCCGCCCGAGGGCGGTTGGCGCCAGGCGCAACGCAGGATCGGTGAATCCCGTGGAAAGGCCTTTTTTTCGCGGCCGAGAAGTCCGGTGACGGGATCGCAACTGATGCACGGCCTTCGCCGTGTGCCTGACGACAACGGCGTTCCAATCACCGGCGGTGCTACGGATCGCAGAGGCGCGCTTCCCGGTTGGGGCAGCCCCGAACCTGCTCAGTGCGCCTTGGCGCCGGCGTCCCGCATCGTTTGAAGCCAAGCCTTGCGCCTGGCTTCGGAGATGGTGTGGATCGAACCGATCAGCGTGCGCCGCACCGGCCTGATGGCGGCATAGGCGTAAAGCCCTTTCTCCAGCGCGCGCACGCCATGGGCGCCGTTCTTCCAGCGATACGCGAAGGCGCCCATCCCCATGGTGACGACGGTGTGGACCGTGAGGCCGGCCAGCGCCTTGCGGTTCTTGTCGCAATCGATGTGCACGAAGCTGTAGCGGAACACCTGCTCGAACAGCGCCCGCAACAGAGCCGGCTGGTCGTCGAGCCACAGCGGAAAGACGATGACGGCGTGATCGGCCCACAGAAGCGCGTCCTGCACGCGGGCGGCATCTTCGGCCACTGGGCCGTGATCGGAATCGGCGGCGCTGCGGAGCAGCGGAAAGTCCATGGCGCCGAGATCGAAACGGCGCACCTCGTGACCGGAGCGGCGGGCGCCGTCGGCATAGGCATCCACCAGCGCGGCGCAAAAGCGCTGCGGCGAGGGATCGGGATGGCCATCCAACAGGACGATGCGTTTCATGGTCGGCGCCCCAAGCGTCCATGCTCAGGGTCGCGCAGTCTTGTGCCGCCTTTAAGACACGATCTTGCCGCGCGTCACTTGGGCCGGGATGCTATTCTCGCCTCGCCCCCTCTAGGGGAGAGGCCGGATCTGGGCAGCAGGTCCGGGTGAGGGGGTGCCAACATGGTCTCAGCCTCGACCAAATCCGCACGATCCGACAAACAGACACTTGTCACGAATGCGCGAAATGCGCCACGAATCGACGGATGCGGAAGCCAAATTCTGGCGGGCTGTGCGTGGACGTCGCTTCGGCGGTTACAAGTTCAAACGGCAATATCCGGTCGGATATTACATTGTCGACTTCGTTTGCCTCGAGCAGCGGCTGATTGTCGAGCTCGATGGCGGTCAGCATGCGTTGAATAGAGAGTACGACACCGAACGAACTGGCTACCTGGAAGGCGAAGGATATCGGGTGATCCGATACTGGAATGACGTGTTCCTGAAGGACACAGACGACGTGCTGAACGACGTCCTGAGAGTGCTGAGAGGCGCCACCACCCCCTCCCCCGATGCTCGCTGACGCGCGCATCGGCCTCTCCCCCAGAGGGGGCGAGGCGGATACTACTCCGCCGGCACAGCCTCGCGTGTCTCGTCCTTTAGCGGCTGTTCCAGGCGGCTGACCATTTCCTTCGGCACCACCTGCCAGAAGCGCGGCAGTTCGAGGTCCCACTGCGTCAGCAGTTCTGCGGCCCAGGCCGAGCCGGTTTCGGCGTGGTGTTCTTCGATGAGCGCCCGCAACACGGTTTCCCAATGCGCCGTCTCGATGCGCTGATAGATGATGCTGTCGGGATTGACGTGGTGGGTGAACAGCTCGTCCGCGTCGTAGACGAACCCCATGCCGCCGGTCATGCCGGCGGCGAAGTTGTCGCCGATGGCGCCGAGGATGGCGACCGTGCCGCCCGTCATGTATTCGCAGCCGTTGGAGCCGCAGCCTTCCACCACCGCCACGGCGCCGGAATTGCGCACGGCGAAGCGCTCGCCGGCCTGGCCGGCGGCGAACAGCCTGCCGGCCGTGGCGCCGTATAGCACGGTGTTGCCGATGATGGTGTTGTCGCGCGGCACGAAGCGGACCGAGGTCATCGGCCGGATCGCGATGGTGGCGCCGGACAGGCCCTTGCCGACATAGTCGTTGGCGTCGCCGAACACTTCGATCTTGATGCCTTGCACCGCGAAGGCGCCGAGCGACTGGCCGGCCGAGCCGCGCAGCTTGAGGGTCAGGTGCCCCGGCTTGAGACCGGTCATGCCCCATTTGCGCACGATGCGCGACGACATGCGGGCGCCGATGCTGCGCATGGTGTTGCGCACATTGTAGGTGAGCTGCATCTTCTCGCCGTGGTCGAGCAGGGCCCAGGCGTCCTTCTCGATCTGCGCGTCGAGGGTATCCGGCACCTCGTTGCGGCCCTTCTGGGTGGAATGGCGCGCGTGAGCGCCGGGATCGGCCTGCACCAGCAGCGGATTGAGATCGAGGTCGTCGAGCTCCTCGGCGCCGCGGCTGACTTGGGTGAGAAGATAGGTGCGCCCGATCACCTCTTCCAGCTTGCGGAAGCCGAGGCCGGCCAGGATCTCGCGCACCTCTTCGGCGATGAAGCTGAACAGGTTGATCACCTTGTCGGGCGTGCCGGTGAATTTCTGGCGCAGCTTTTCGTTCTGGGTGCAGACCCCCACAGGGCAGGTGTTGGAATGGCACTGGCGCACCATGATGCAGCCCATGGCGACCAGGGCGGTGGTGCCGATGCCGAACTCTTCGGCGCCCATCATCGCGGCCATGACGATGTCGCGGCCGGTGCGCAAGCCGCCGACGGTGCGCAGGGTGACGCGGTGACGAAGGTTGTTGAGCGTCAGGATCTGGTTGGCTTCCGTCAGCCCCATCTCCCACGGTGCGCCGGCATATTTGATCGACGACTGCGGTGAGGCGCCGGTGCCGCCATTGTGGCCGGCAATCAGGATGACGTCGGCTTTGGCTTTTGCCACGCCGGCGGCGATGGTGCCGATGCCGGTGGCCGACACCAGCTTCACGCAGACCCGGGCATCGGGATTGATC
>JBJKRM010000515.1:0-2857 GCA_046704685.1 Rhizomicrobium sp. | reverse complement strand
CAGACTGCCAATTGTTCGGCGGCTTACCGGGGCCCTTGCCGTTCCGCCAGATATACCAGTTTCGCTTGGGATTATTTCGCGAACTCGCCGATTCGACGAACCAAGGATGCTTGTCGGAGGTGTGGTTCAGTACCAAATCCATGATGATGCGGATGTGGCGCTTCCTGGCTTCGGCGACAAGCCGGTCGAAGTCCTTCAGCGTACCGTATCTGGGATCAATGGCTTCGTAGTTGGAGATGTCATAACCGAAATCGACCTGCGGCGAAGGATAGATAGGGGTCAACCAGATTGCGTCGACGCCAAGACTCTTGATGTAGTCCAGCTTGGAGGTGATGCCGTTGAGGTCACCGACGCCGTCACCGTTGGAATCCTTGAAACTGCGCGGATAGATCTCATAGATCACCGCCCCCTTCCACCAAGGACGCGCTTGTTGTGCGGCGTGGGCCGTGCAGGACAGTAGCAGGCAACCCGTCGCAATTGCCATCCATACGCGCTCTATCCTATGCATCCTGCACCTCCCGCCGCCATTCCTATCATATCGCACAACGGCGATGGCAGCATGAATACGTATGCATCACTAGCCTTACGGCCCATTTCCGGAAAACTGATCGGCGGATGCCGAAATCTCAAGATGCCTTCGCACCGCAGGATTTTCGGATAATCAGACTGCACGGCAGGACGGTGCCCTCGGCTTCTTCGCCAGCCATCAATTTCAGCAGAGTCTCGACAAGTACCTCACCCGCCTGCTGGGTGTCCTGGCGCATGGTGGTGAGTGCCGGCGTAACCATGCTGGCCACCGGAATGTCGTCGAAACCGACCACCGACACCTGTTCCGGCACGCCGATACCCTCCTCATGCAGAACGCTCATGGCAGCAATGGCGATCAAATCGCTGGCCCCGAACACTGCATCGAAAGCATGACCATTCGCGATAATTTTCCGCATTGCTCTTTCACCGTCTGGCAGGGCGCTGACGGCATCAGCCTGCAGATCGGACAGCACAGGAAGTCCCGCCTCTTTCAGGGCATCGACATAGCCACGATAACGGGCGAAGAACTCGGGATAGTGGTCCGAAGCATAACCGAGAAAGGCGATATTGCGTCGCCCCAGTGAGATCAGATGGCAAGTGGCCTCCTTACCGCTGGCATAATCGTCGCAACCGACCGATAAGCCGGGATGACCGTCAAGCGCGGCGCCGTAATGAACGAAGTGCGTCCCTTGCTGCACCAGACGCTCGAGTTCTGCGCTGTAGGTGAGAAAGTCGTCGTATCCCAGCAATATGATGCCGTCGGCGCGCCGGCTGTCTTCGTAATCGATGCGCCAGTTGCTGGAGAGGTGCTGACAGGAGATCAGTAGGTCGTAACCACGCCGGGCGCAGGCGCCGGTAATCGACCCGAGCATGGCCAAGAAAAAGGGATTGATCAGCGAGGCCGCAAAACGTTGATCCTCGAAGAATAGGATGGCGATAGTCTGGGAATGCTGGCCGCGCAGATTAGAGGCATTCTTATCGACCTTGTAGCCAAGTTCACGGGCAATGAACTCAACCCGTCGGCGTGTGATCGGGCTGATAGTCGGGTCACCCCGAAGCGCGCGTGATACCGTAGGCTGGGAAACACCAGCCTCTTTTGCAATATCGAACGACGTCGGCCGCGGCGTGCCGGGGGAGCTGCGTTTGCCTCCCATCGCCCAGGAATCCACCTTCTGACACCGTAACACAATGCCACAGCTTGCCGCCAAATACAGCGCGTTCCGGTGTCCTCCCCCGAACACACCAAAGAAAAGAACCGGGCCCGCGGCGCACGCGGGTCCGGTCCAAGTCAGACTGGGAAAGGTAGTCCGAAAGTCAGGCAGGACCGCCGCTGGACGGGCGACGGCCCCGTTCGGGCTTAGTACTTGAAGCGAATAGCGAACTGCAGCAACCGCCCACTCCGGCTCCAACCAGTGTCCAGCGTCACGGGCTTGGCGTTCGGAGACAACGAGGTGTCGCCGATGACCTGCTGCTGGAAGACGATCGGCGTATCGAGCAGATTGGAGCCGTCCAGCGACACCACCCAGTGTTCATCCAGCGAATAGCGGATCGAACCATCCAGGAAGCCGGCTGCCTTCTGGTACATCGGCGTGCCGGTGCAGCAGTCGAGATTGTCGGTCAGGAAGGACGAACGCCAGTTGTAGGCCAGACGGAAGGAAATCGGCCCCTTCTCGTACAAGGCAATCACGTTGTACGAATCGTCGGAGATGCCCGCAAGACGATGCGAATCGATCACCGCATTGTCGATCTGCAGACCGCCGCCATAGGCGATGGTGCTGCCTGCGATATAGCCGGGCTGGACTGCCAGGTTGGAGTTGTGGATGCCTGCCTGGTGGGTGTGTATGTAATTGATCTGCGCCCCCAGACCGTCGAACGGCGCCGGCAGGAAGTCAAAGAAGGCCTGATATGCCACCTCGAAGCCCCACAACTCGCCGCCATTCGGAGAGTTGACCGGGCCGCGTACCAGGATGTTCTCGGTTGCACCGTTGTTGGTGAAGCTGCGGGTCACCGCGCCGTAAGCGATGCTGTTGTTCAGCTCCTTTAGGAACAGATCGGCGGTGAGCGAGCTGGACGGCGTGAAGTAGTGTTCGAAACTCGCGTCGTACTGCCAGGCGGTCATCGGTTTCAATGCCGGGTTTCCCGCATTGGCAACGAAGACGAAGTTGTAGCCGGTCACGTTCGCCGGGATGTGCGCCGCCGTCGGCGAGTTGTAGGTCACATAAGGCGAGGTATTGGATACGTTGATGGCCGGTGCCGTGATGCCCACATAGTTGCGGAGATAGCCGAAGTCCGGACGCGACATGCCTTCAGACACAGCAAAGCGCAGGAT
>JBJKRM010000514.1:0-4990 GCA_046704685.1 Rhizomicrobium sp. | reverse complement strand
CTTGGATGGCGTCTTGGATGCCGTCGGGCTTGTCGCCGAGGATCGCGAGCGCCGCGGCATCGTTATGCGCGCCATCGACAAACTGGATCGTCTGGGCGTTTCCGGCGTATGTGCGCTGCTGGGTTCAGGTCGCAAAGACGAATCCGGCGACTTTACCAAGGGCGCCGAACTGTCCGATGACGCAGCTGCGAAAATCCTGCGCTTCTTGGAAATCGGCAGCGTCGGGGGCGACTTCCGGGACGTGATGCGTGGGTTGGTCGGTGACAATGCCAAGGCGAACGCTGCAATAGATCAACTCGGTGAGATTGTCTGGCTCTGCAGCCAGAACGGCTATGAGCCGGATCAAATCGCTCCAGACACATCTATCATCCGCGGTCTCGACTACTACACCGGTCCCGTCTTTGAAGCGCAGCTCACTTTCCCGGTGACCAACGAAGCCGGCGAGACTGTGGTGTTCGGCTCCGTCGCAGGCGGCGGGCGCTATGACGATCTGGTGGCGCGATTCACCGGCCAGCAGGTGCCGGCCACCGGCATTTCCATCGGCGTCAGCCGTTTGCTTGCCGCGCTGACTTCGCGCGGCCTCGTCGGCGAGGAGCAGCCGCTGGTCATCGTGCTGACCATGGGCGACACCAACTCCAGCTTCCGCATCGCCAAGGAGCTGCGCGCCGCCGGTCTGCGCGCCGAGACTTATGTCGGCACCAAGAAGATCCCCGACCAGCTGAAATATGCCGACAAGCGTGGCGCGGCGCTGGTGGTGATGGAAGGCGATGACGAACGCGCCAAGGGCGAGGTGACGATCAAAGATTTGAAGCGCGGCGCCGAACTATCCAAGCAGGTGGAAAGCCGCGCCGAATGGGTCGGGGCACGCGCCGCGCAAACCACCGTGAAGCGTGAGGCGCTGGTGCCGGAAATCCGTGCCATGCTCGCGGCCAAGGACTGAACCATGACCGCCTTTCCGACCTATGGTCCTGATGAAATCAATGCACTCAACAGTGTCGAGAACGCTGTCCTGGGCGTTTTTCAGATGCACGGCTACACCCGTCACGAACCGGCGATCCTGCAGCCGGCGCATCTCTTTGTGGACGGTTCGGGCGAGGAAATCCGCCGCCGCACTTATGAACTCAGCGATCCCACCGGGGTCGAGTTGTGTCTGCGCCCCGACCTCACCATCCCCACCTGCACATGGCAGGTGGAAAGTGGCAATCCTTATCCGGCGCGGCTCTGCTATCACGGCTTGGCGTTCCGCCAGCAGCCGGGGGCGGGGCAGTTCTGGCAGGCAGGCGCCGAATTGCTGGGCTATACCGATCGTCCGGCCGGCGACGCCGAGATGATGGGCCTGGCCGCCGAAGCGGTGCGCGCCGGCGGTGTCGGGCAGTTCGACATGATTGTCGGCGATCTCGGCTTGTTCGCCACGCTGGTCGATGCCCTCGATGTGCCGGCGCAATGGCGCGGCCGACTGAAGCGGCATTTCTGGCGCACCGGCTATTTCGAGCAGCTGCTCGCCCGCATGGTGGCGGGGGAGGTCAATGATGCGCAGCGCGCTGTCGATGCCCTGCACGGCCTCAAGCTGATGGAATTGAAGCCGGCGATCGAGGCGTTGATCGACAAGGAAGGCGATGCCCCGCTGGGCGGGCGCAGCCGCGAAGAGATCATCGAACGCCTGACGGTGCAGGCTTGCGATGACGGCACGCCGCGTCTTGATCCGGCCATCGCCGAATTGATAACCGCGTTCCTGAAAGTGAGCGGGCCGGGCGAGGCGGCCTTGGAGGAGATCCGGACACTGACGAAATCCGTCGCGGCCAAGATGGTGAAGCCGCTGGCCGAGATGGCCGAGCGTTTGCGCGCCATCAAGGCGCTCGGTGTCCCGCCGGAACGCGTGCGCTTCGTCGGCCATTTCGGGCGAAACCTCGAGTATTACACCGGCTTCGTCTTCGAGTTCTGGACCAAGGCCGGCGAAGTGGCCGGCGGCGGACGTTACGACACGCTGCTGGAAACGTTGGGCGCGCCGCGTGGCGCTACCGCCATCGGCTGTGCCATCCGCACGGAACGCCTGATTGCGGCGAGGGCGGTCCAATGAGCGAACCAGTCACCCTTGCCATTCCATCCAAAGGCCGGCTCAAGGAACAGGTGGATGCTTGCTTCGCCAAATTGGGCGTTCATCTGAAGCAGACGGCCGGGGCGCGCGGCTATCGCGCCACCGTGGAAGGCCATCCGGGCATCGACGTGATGCTGCTGTCGTCCTCCGAGATTGCCGCCTCACTGGCCGGCGGCGATGTGCATCTCGGTGTCACGGGCGAGGACCTGATCCGCGAGACCGCCCCCGAACTGGAGGGACGCGTGGCCTTGTTGAAGCCGCTCGGCTTCGGCTTTGCCGATGTGGTGGTGGCAGTGCCGCGCAGTTGGATCGACGTCTCCACCATGGCCGATCTCGACGACATTTGCGCTGCCTATGCCTTGCGTCATCGCCGCCGCCTTCGGGTCGCCACCAAATACGCCCAGCTGACGCGCGGCTTCTTCGCCCATGCCGGCATATCGGATTACCGCATCGTACCCAGCGCCGGCGCCACCGAGGGCGCTCCCACCGCCGGCACTGCCGAGGCGATCGTCGATATCACCACCACAGGATCGACCTTGAAGGCGAACGGTTTGAAGATCCTGGACGACGGCGTGATCCTGAAAAGCCAGGCGACCCTCGCCATGAGCCTGACGGCCGATTGGACGGAGGAGGGGCGTGCGGCTGTTGCGAGTCTGCTGCAGAAGTTGGGCGCTTCGTTGCCGTAGAAGACGTTGTCATGATGCCCCATAGTTGTCATGGCCCGCTACTGCGGGCCATCCAGGTGAAGTCTGTTTTGCAGTCTGGGGAGCCGCACTCGTAACACCGACGGCATTCTGCGAATGTCACCTGGGTCGCCCGCAGTGGCGGGCGATGACACCGGGGTATGGTGCGCCAACTTGAAAGCGTCGGCATCTCGCATTCAACGACGGCAGCGAGCATGCCGCCCGCTGCCGCCCGATGCTCGGACATCTATTGCGGCGAGATCGGTCCGGCCATGATGTCCGGATCGTTGATGTGCTCCTTCTTCCAGCGCATGGCTTCCCAGATGCGGGTGCGGCCGGAGGGGTGGTCATAGAAGATGAATTCCTCCCACGGCGAGGGATCGAGCTTGCGGTAATCCGCCAGCTTGAGGATGACGGTGGCAAAGGCGTCCGGCTGACGCACCGCATTCAGGCCAAAGATGTCCGCCTGCACCTCTTGCGTGCGGATGATCGTGTTGGTGACCGGCGTCGCAACGAAGAAGAACACGGAGAACAGCGCCACGATGAGCGGCAGGCCGGCGGGATCGTCGATGCTCCGCACGTCCCACTTGCCGCCGAAGACCGACACCAGTCCGCGGAACGCCTTATCGACGAACCAGAAGCCGACTAGGAACAAGAGTCCGAACCAGGTGATCCGGATCAGCACATGGCCCATGACGTAGTGGCCCATCTCGTGGCCCACCACCGCGAGGACCTCGGAGGGTGTGCAACGGTTCAACAAATTGTCGGTGAGGGATATCCGCGTCGTCCCGAACAAGCCGGACACGTTGGCCGATATTCGTTTTGACTGCTTCGACGCGTTGTATACGTACACTTCATTGGCAGGAATGCCATTGGCGCGCGCCATCGAGAGGATCGCCGACTTCATCGCGCTGTCGGGCAGCGGCGTGTAGTGGTTGGTGAGCGGCGAAATGTAGACGGGATAGAGCATATTGCTGACGATCAGGAACAGCACCGTGATCACGGTTCCCCATACCCACCAGCTGCGCGTCGCCGCTCGGGCCGCTGCATAAACCAGCGTCAACAGCACCGTGAGGGCGACAAAGCTGACCAGGAAATTGATGCCGAATTCGCCGGCCCATTGGCTGAAGTTCTGGTTCGACAGGCCGTATTGGTGCTCGCGCACGAAGCCTTCATAGATCGTCAGCGGCAGGCTGACGATCATCGTCACCACCAGATACTGCATGACATAGAGAGGCGTTTGCAGAAACTTGTAGCGGGTTATCCCCGCCGCAATGTTCCGCATCCGGGCGGAGATCTTGAGCCACAAGAGAAGACCGGCAACCACCAGCGTATAGAGAAGATCGACGACGAGAAGGTAGTACTTGCCCTCGAAATAAGCGTCGGAGCGGGCCTTCTCCTTGGGGCTGATCCGCGCGAGGTAGGCATCCGTCGCTTTGACCGGGTCGAAGTTCGCTACACCGGCCGGCGGCAGTTGCGCCACCTCGATATGCGTGGTCGGTGCGGCGTATGGAACGGCCTGGGCATATGCCGTCGCGCCGAATGAAGCCGCAAATAACAGGACGGCCAAGGCCGTAAACAGCCGAATCCTCATGAATCCCTCCGTACCGTGAATCCAGTGTAACAGAGCCGGGGCAGGGCTGGCACATTGTTGCCGTGCGTGCGATGACGCATAGTCCGATCAACCGGAACAGGGCAATGGCGGATCCCAGTTTTCTCGATCGCATCGACGGCGAGCGAGTCGCGTATCTCACGGCGGAAGGTCGCGGGCCTGGTCTGTTGTGGCTGGGCGGCTTTCACTCGGACATGAACGGGATCAAGGCGCAGGCGCTGGCCGATTGGGCTGCGCGCAACGGTCGTGCCTGTGTGCGGTTCGACTACTTCGGCCATGGCGGTTCGTCCGGCGATTTCCACCATGGCACGATCTCGCGATGGCGCGACGATGCCCTTGCGGTTCTCGATACGGTCGCGCAGGGGCCGCAGGTCGTGGTGGCCTCCAGCATGGGGGGATGGATCGCGCTGTTGCTGGCCCGGTTGCGGCCGCAGCGCATCGCCGCCATGGTGCTGATCGCGCCGGCGCCGGATTTTACCGAAGACCTGATGTGGGCAAGAATGCCGGAGGAGATCCGCAACCAGATTCTCGAGAAGGGCAGCTGGCTCCGGCTGAGCGAATATGAAGAGCCCTATCCGATCACGCGCAAGCTGATCGAAG
>JBJKRM010000513.1:0-7439 GCA_046704685.1 Rhizomicrobium sp. | reverse complement strand
GCCGACAGCTACGGAAACGCCCATTGCATCAGCATCCTGCGCTTGTCGGACGGGAACGAGATCGAAGTGCGTCACGATCACAACATGACGATCTACCCATCCCTCAAGCCTGGCGAGGTCGTCCAGGTCGAAGGCGAACTATCAACATGAGCCGGCTTCATCCCATGGCCGTGGAGAATGAAATGTATACTTTCACGAAAACTGGTCTCGACAAGAGCCGAACGCCAGCTGTGGCGGCGCGTGTCGGGGAAATCGCGAATGCCACGCTAGGCATCAATCCATTGCCATTCCGCGGCGACGCTGTGCCGAAGGCTGGCCCGCCATCATGTCTGACGCCGCCGCCAATGCAGCGGCAGGCCAATGGCCATGTCGCCTTTTGCTTCGGGGACTAACATGCAGAAATTCTTCCGACACGCCGTCATCGCTGTAGTCGTGCCAGCGGCCTTCATAGCCGTTGCCGAAGGCAGTCCGCCATCGGCACAAGACGGGCAGTTGCTGTACCCTGACGCTTTTGTGCAGCAGGTTCTGGAGCGCAATCCGAACCTCAAGGCACAGGAAGCTGGGCACGATGCGGCGCTCGCCCGCATTATTTCCGCCGGCGCACTTGACGATCCGATGGTCTCCTACATGTCGGCACCGCTCTCGGCCGGAACGCCGATGGGGTATCGCCAGAATGTCCAGGTTAGTCAGCGTATCCCATGGCCGGGCACGCTGGAGCTGCGCAGCGAGGCGGCGCAAGCTACTGCCGATTCTGTTGGTTTCCAGGTCACGGACATGCGCCTCAAGCTGGCCGCACAGGCCCGGGCGGCCTTCGCGGACTGGTACTTCGTTCATCGTGCCATTGCGATCAACGCCGACACCATCACGCTGGTGAAGCGCCTGAAGAGTGTGGCGGAGTCGGCATACGCATCGGGCCAGGTTCCCGAACAGGATGTGCTGCAGGCCGGGGTCGAACTGACGCGCCTCGAGAACCAGTCGCTGGTGCTCAACAGTCGCCGTCTCTCGGTGCAGTCGAAGATCGACGACCTTCTCAATGTTGATCCTGAGAGCCCGGTCGGCGCACCGGGTGATATCCCCAACCCTAAGTACCTGCTGGCGTATACCGAGCTGCAAACCGCGGCTCTCCAGCAATACCCCGCGCTCAAGAGCATGGACGCCATGGTGACGGCGTATCGTGACAAGGTCGAAGTCGCGCGCAAGGGCTTCTATCCCAGCATCACCTTCATGGCGGGCGAGAACACGCTGATGGCGTCGACCGACATGCAGCCCGGAGTGGGGATCGCCCTCAACATCCCGATCGGCGGACGCCACGAAGGCGCGCTCGAGGAAGCCCACGCGAATCTGCGGCAAAGCCAGTCGCAGTTGATTGCCCTGCGTTCGAAGCTGCTCAGCGATCTGCAATCGACCTACGTAGGAGTCAAACAAGCCCGCGACACCATAGAACTCTACAATAAGCGTCTCGTGCCGCTGGCATCGTTGAATCTCAAGGCAGCGGAATCCGACTACCGCACGGGCAGCGGTGACTTTCTCAAGTTGATCACCGCAGAGCGGCAATACTTGATGGTCCAGCTCGAGCGCGAACGGGCTCGAGCTGATCTCTATACGCGGCTTGCAGCCCTCGATTACGAGACCGGCGGCGCCGTTTTCACCAACAATTCCACGGAGTTCAAGCCATGACCCGCCGCGAAATGATCTTGATTGGTGCGGCTGTCGCCGCTCTGGTTGCCACTGGCTTGGGGGGCTTTTTAGTCGGCCATATCGGCTCGAGCCCCGCTGCTGCCGATATGCAGTCGGCGCGAAAGCCTCTCTATTGGGTTTCCCCGATGAACCCGAACTATCGTAGCGACAAGCCCGGTAAGTCGCCGATGGGCATGGACCTCATTCCGGTGTACGCCGACGGTACGGGCGCAAACGCGGACGTCCAGGTCTCACCTGCCGTCGTCAACAATCTGGGTGTCCGGACGGCCGTCGTGCGGAAAGGTTCTCTGTCCAACCGGATCGAAGCCGTGGGCTATGTCGGATACGACGAGAACACGTTGGCCTCCATCAATACCCGCGCTGAAGGCTGGATCGAGAAGCTCGGCGTCAAGGCCCTCGGCGACCGCGTGCGCGCCGGCCAGCGGCTGTATGAGCTGTTCTCGCCGAAGCTCGCCACCGCGGAAACCGAGTACCTGACGGCATTGTCGAGCGGCATGCCGGACCTCGTGGCCACGGCACGCGAGCGTCTTCATGCCCTGGGCTTCTCAGTGGGCCAGATCCGCAACCTGCAGAAGACGCGTCACGCCTCCAACCGGGTGGCGCGTTACGCCGAGAGCGACGGCGTGGTGGTGGGTCTCAAGGTGCAGGAAGGCGCTTTTGTCACGCCGATGATGGAGGTGATGAAGCTTGCCGACCTCAACACTGTCTGGGTTCTGGCGGAGGTCGATCAGACCGATGCGGCACATCTCAGCGTCGGTCAGAAAGCCATTGCCGAGTTCGACGCCTTCCCGGGACAGAAGTGGGGGGGGCGCGTCGACTATGTCTATCCTGACATGAGTGCCACGACACGGACGTCCAAGGTGCGCATCCGTTTCGACAATACTGACGGCAAGTTGCAGCCGAACATGTATGCTCATGTCGCGATCCTGGCGGCGCCGGATCACAACACGGTCTATATCCCGAGTTCGGCGCTGATCCACACCGGCGACAGCGAACGGGTGGTCGTGGCGCTGGGCAACGGACGGTTCGACGTCTGCCCTGTGGAAGCCGGCTTCCAGTCCGGTGACATGGTGGAAATCCGCAAAGGTCTGGTGCCGGGCGAGAAGGTCGTCGTCTCTTCGCAGTTCATGATCGACTCGGAAGCCAACGTCGACGCGGCGGCCCTGCGGCTCGGCGCCAACCGCCCGCAATGCAACGGGGCTGAGCGGACGGTGATGAAGAGGCAGCCCGCCATGCCGGCTGGGACGAAGATGCCACCCGGCATGAAAATGCCGGCGCAAGACAAATCCTTCATGGCGCCCGGAATGCAGATGCCTGGCCGGAAAGGTGACACGAAATGATTGCGTCTCTGATCCGCTGGTCACTCAACAACCGCATCTTCGTTCTGCTCGGGATGGCGTTCGCCATCGCGATCGGACTCTTCGCCCTGCAGCAGACGCCGGTCGACGCCATTCCCGACCTTTCCGACGTCCAGGTGATCATCAAGACGCCGTATCCCGGTCAGGCGCCGCAGGTGGTGCAGGACCAGGTCACCTATCCGCTGGAAACGGCGATGCTCGGCGTGCCGGGCGCCACCGTGGTGCGCGGCTATTCCTTTTTCGGTGCGTCCTACGTCTATGTGATCTTCAAGGACGGAACCGACCTCTATTGGGCGCGCTCGCGCGTCCTCGAATACCTCAACCAGGTCGCCGGAAGTCTGCCCGCCGATGCCCATCCGAGCCTGGGCCCCGATGCCACCGGTGTGGGCTGGGTCTACGAGTATGCGCTGATCGACAAGACTGGCCGCCACGATCTTTCGCAGCTCACCAGTCTCCAGGATTGGTTCCTGAAATACGAATTGCAGACGGTTCCAGGCGTCGCCGAGGTGGCGACCATCGGCGGCATGGTCAAGCAGTACCAAGTCGTTGTCGATCCCGACAAGCTGCGCGCCTACGGCATCACGCTCGCGAAGGTCAAGAAGGCGATCCAGAACGCCAATCACGAGACGGGCGGTGCAGTCGTGGAGTTGGCCGAAGCCGAGTATATGGTGCGCGCCACCGGCTACATCAAGAGCATCAAGGATCTGCTCGAGGTCCCGCTGAAAGTCGGTGCCAACGGCGTGCCGGTGCAGCTCAAGGACGTAGCCGACGTGCGCCTGGGGCCGCAGATCCGGCGCGGCGTCGCCGAACTGAACGGACAAGGCGAGGTGGTCGGCGGCGTCATCGTCATGCGCTACGGCGAGAACGCCCAGAAGGTCATCAAGGGGGTGAAGGCCCGGCTTGCATCGCTGAAGGCGAGCTTGCCGCCAGGCGTGCAAATCGTGACCACTTATGACCGTTCGGAGCTCATCGCCCGTGCTATCGCGAATCTGCGTGAGAAGCTGATCGAGGAATTCCTGGTCGTGGCGCTGATCTGCGGCGTCTTCCTCTTCCATTTCCGCTCCTCGTTAGTGGCGATCGTCAGCCTGCCCATCGGCATCCTGATCGCCTTCATCGTGATGCGATGGCAGGGCCTCAACGCCAACATCATGTCACTGGGAGGTATCGCAATTGCGATCGGCGCCATGGTCGACGGTGCCATCGTCATGATCGAGAACCTGCACAAGCACCAGGAGCGAGAACCGATCACCGACGACAACCGATGGCGCATCGTGGCCAACGCCACGACCGAGGTCGGTCCGCCGCTGTTCTTCTCGTTGCTGATCATCACCTTGAGCGTGGTGCCGGTGCTCAGCCTGCAGGGGCAGGCGGGCCGCATGTTCTCGCCACTCGCCTATACCTGGATCTACGTCATGGCGGCGGCGGCCGGACTGGCCGTGTCGGTTATTCCGGTTCTGATGGGATATTTCATCCGCGGCAAGATCACGCCGGAACACCAGAACCCCATCAACCGCTGGCTCCATGCGCTGTATCAGCCCGTCATCGACCGTGTGGTGGCAAGGCCATGGCCGGTGATTGCGATCGGCGTCGTCGTCATCCTAGCCGGTCTGTGGCCGGCGATGCGCATCGGCTCGGAGTTCATGCCGACGCTGGACGAGGGCGATCTTCTGTTCATGCCTTCCGCCCGGCCCGGCATCTCCGCCGACAAGGCGCGGCAGGTGCTGCAACAGACCGACAAGCTGATCAAGACGGTGCCCGAGGTGAAGTCGGTGTTCGGCAAGGTTGGCCGTGCCCAGACGGCGACCGACCCGGCGCCGTTGTCGATGTTGGAGACCATCATCCAGTTCAAGCCAAAGTCGCAATGGCCGGCGGGCGTCACCAGCGAGGACATCCGCAAGCAACTGGAACAACGGGTCAAGCTGCCTGGCCTGACCAACGCCTGGGTGATGCCGATCAAGACGCGCATCGACATGCTGTCCACTGGCATCAAGACGCCGGTCGGCATCAAGGTCAGCGGTCCCGATTTGAGCGTGATCCAGAACATCGGCGCCCAGCTCGAGAAGATCCTGCCGAGCGTGCGGGGGACGACATCGGTCTATGCCGAACGCGTCGCCGGCGGACGCTACATCAAGATCGACATCAATCGCGACAAGGCGGCCCGTCTCGGCCTCAACATCTCCGACGTGCAGACCGTCGTGCGCACGGCGATCGGCGGCATGAACGTCACAGAGACCGTGGAGGGCCTTGAGCGCTTCCCGGTCAACATGCGCTACCCGCGCGCCTGGCGCGACTCGGTTGCCACGCTGCGGCAGCTTCCGATCGTGACCGGCCGTGGTGGGCACATCACGCTCGGCGACGTCGCGACGGTGTCGATCACGGACGGCCCGCCGATGATCAAGAGCGAAGGTGCCCGGCTGACCGGCTGGACCTATGTCGACATCGCCGGCCGCGATGTCGGCTCCTATGTTGAGGCGGCCAAAAAAGTGGTGGCTGCCAAGCTCAAGCTCCCACCCGGCTACGCTCTGACATGGTCCGGCCAGTACGAGTACATGCAGAAGGCAAAGCAGAACCTGAAGCTGGTCGTACCGTTCACTATCCTGCTGATCGGCTTCCTGCTGTTTCTGGCATTCCGCAGCTTCTCGCAGGTCCTCCTGATCATGGGGACTCTTCCCATGGCCTTATCGGGCGGTCTCTGGCTGCTCTATCTGCTGGGCTACAACCTCTCGGTGGCTGTGGCGGTCGGGTTCATCGCACTGGCCGGCGTCACGGCCGAGATCGGCGTGGTGATGGTGGTGTACCTCAATCAGTCGGTAGGCTCTTATCTGGAGCAGTGTGAGAACCAAGGCTGCTATCCCGTCTTCGAAGGTGTGCGCGAAGCCGTGCGTAACGGTGCGCTTCTGCGCCTCAGGCCGATCTCGATGACCGCCACGGCGATCATTGCCGGCCTGCTGCCCGTGATGTTCGGCGGCGGCACCGGTTCGGAGGTGATGCGCCGTATCGCAGCTCCCATGGTCGGCGGCATGATCAGCGCTCTTCTGCTCACCATGCTGATGCTTCCGGCGGCGTACCTTCTATGGGAGTGGCACCATATTGAAAGGAAGAAACCCCAGTCGTGAATTTATCTCTCTCTCTCTGCCTCCCAGCGGCAGTCCGTCTTTGCTGATTATCAACGCGGATAAGGAAGGGGCGGGTAACAACGCCACCTCTCACTTCGGAATGCGTTTGAGACTCCGCACAGCGCCATGCGCGGCGCTGGTCGCCAGCGCTGCGTAGGCCTGTAATGCGGTCGACACCGAGCGTTTGCGCGGCGCAGCCGGTTGCCAGACGCCATTGGCGGCGTTGCGGCGCCGCGCCAGTTCGTCGTCCGGCACGTCCAGACGGATCGTGCGGCCGGGAATGTCGACGTGTATGGTGTCACCTTCCTTGACCAGCGCAATGGCTCCACCTTCGGCGGCCTCTGGTGAGACATGTCCGATCGAAAGACCGGAGGTTCCGCCGGAGAATCGTCCGTCCGTCAAAAGAGCACATGCCTTTCCAAGGCCCTTGGATTTCAGATAGCTCGTCGGATACAGCATCTCCTGCATTCCGGGACCGCCGCGTGGTCCTTCGTAGCGGATGACGACGAAATCCCCGGCCTTTACCTTGCCGGTCAGGATGCCAGAAACGGCGTCGTCCTGGCTTTCGAACACCCGCGCCGGTCCGGAGAATCTGAGGGCCGACGGATCAACACCGGCCGTCTTCACGATGCAGCCCTCTTCCGCCAGATTGCCGTAGAGAACCGCCAGCCCTCCATCGACGCTGTAGGCGTGGGGAACATCGCGAATGACGCCTTGGTCGCGGTTGAGATCGAGGTCGGCATAGCGCTCGGCTTGACTGAAGGCCTCGGTGGTGCGCTTGCCACCGGGCGCTGCGCAGTAGAACTGCTTGACGACCGGATCGGCAGAGCGGCGCACGTCCCAATGTTCGATGGCCTCGCTGAGGCTGGTCGAATGCACTGTGTGTACACTCGTATTTAGTAGTCCGACACGCTCCAGTTCGCCGAGAATGCCGATCACGCCGCCGGCGCGGTGAACGTCCTCAAGGTGCACATCAGATCGCGATGGCGCCACTTTACACAGATTGGGCACCTTCCGGGAAAGCCGGTCGATGTCACGCATGGTGAAGCGCACGTCCGCCTCGTGCGCGGCGGCTAAAAGATGCAGGACCGTGTTGGTCGATCCACCCATGGCGATGTCGAGTGTAATGGCGTTCTCGAACGCGGCGAAACTCCCGATCGACCGCGGCAAGACACTTTCATCGCCGCTTTCGTAATATCGGCGGGTGATGTTGACGAACAATCGACCGGCTTTGAGGAACAACTCGCGGGGATCAGCGTGAGTGGCG
>JBJKRM010000512.1:0-8105 GCA_046704685.1 Rhizomicrobium sp. | reverse complement strand
CGATTTCCCAGCTGACCGGTCTCGGCGATGCCGAGCGATTCTAAGTGAACCAGCGCATTACCAAGCAGGAGCAGCAAGAGTGCTATCAGCATTGGCAGGTTGCGCCAATTCTTCCCGGCGATGATCTCCCTGGCGACAACGCTCAAGAACACCGCGGGGAAGGCCAAATCGATCACCGTGGCAGCGGTTGGGGTGATGTAATAAGAAAGTAGGACCGCAACGCGGCCAAGGAACCACAGCGTCACCAGGATCGCGAGCGGTCCGCCTTGCAGTGGCAGGCGTCCTGTCCAGTTGGGAACCGCGGTGAGAAGGAAGCCCGCCACCACCGCTGCGCCGAAGCCATAGACCAGCTCATGCGGGTGCCACAGATACGGCTGCATCGCTGACGGCGGCACGATGCCGTGGATATAGGCGGTGAGCCAGATCGGCACCGCTGCCACAGCCCAAACCGCCGCGGCCAGGAAAAATGGTCGGAAGCCGGCCGAAAACAGCACCGGACCCGCATAAGGCCTGTAGCGAGGAATTGCCATCATGATCACCGCCTTGGTTTGGCGCGACACGTTTGCCAATGGCGTGTGCGCCCACCCACCGCAAAGAAGTACATTACATACATCAATAGGCAACAGGTCCGCCGACGCTCTGGGCGACGGCGACCACCCGAAGACTGTGCACACTTAATACGGGTTGACTTGGTCTCGCCGTGGCCGCGCAGTGATCGGATGGGATCGGAGCACTGCGGCGTCTGATCAGCGTTGTGTCCGTCCTCGGTATCTTGCCGTTTGTCCGTTGTCGCACCGGCCGGCTCGCTTGCAAAATCTTTGCACTGCAGTATACTTGGTAATGTAAAGTAATTTGAGGTGCCAACACAGAACAGTGCCGTGCCCCGGTATTCCGTCTCGCCCTGATCACGGTCCTTCAACCAGCCAACGGAGGGGTTCCCATGGCTATCCAGGACAGTCCTTCACTTCTTTCCCGCACCGGCCGCTCGCCGGGCTTGAAGCTGCTCGTCATCGTCGCCCTGACGATCGCGATGGCAGTACCGCTGTTCTTTGTTCAGATGGTGCTTAACGAGCGCCAGAGCACGGCCGCTGGAGCGGCAACCGACATCGCACAGGGCTATGGCGGTCCCCAGATTGTCGCCGGCCCCATTCTGCTGTTGCCATATACGCTTCAAAGCAGCGAGTTCGTTGACGGCAAGCTGGTGCAGACCACGCAGCACTACACCGCGTTCGTCTTGCCCGACAACCTGAACTTCAAGGTGCGTGCGGATACGGAAACGCGCTCGCGCGGCATCTTCCCGGTTCCGGTCTATCGCGCCGGCGTGGATTTGCAGGCATCGTTCGCCAAGGCGGCGATGGCGCAGGCAGTGCCGGAAGGCGCGCATGTTGTGTGGAAAGACGTATCGCTCACCGTTCTGGTCTCCGACGCGCGCGGCTTGGTGGATAACGTTGTTCTCTCCGTCAATGGCCGCAATGTTCCGTTTGAGCCAGGCACCGACTTGCCGCCGGCCTCGTACGCCGGGACGAACACTGTTCGGCACGTTTCGGGGATGCAGGCCAAGCTCGATCTAAGCGAAGCAACCGATCTCCACCTTGCAACACGTTTTACCTTGCGCGGTTCGCGGCAGTTTAGCTTGGCCCCGCTGGGTCGACGGACGGTGGCGACCATCGACTCGCCGTGGTCGTCGCCCAGTTTCTTCGGCTCGTTCCTGCCGAGCGACCGGCATGTCGGAAAAGGTGGTTTCCGTGCGTCCTGGACAGTGCCATATCTGGCGCGCGGATTTGGACAAGATTTCACCAGCAAGAGTGATGCAATGCGGGCGGTGCTGTCGCAGGCGTTCGGCGCCCGTTTCTATCAGCCGGTGGATCACTACCAGCTGGTGCAGCGCGCCCTGAAATACGCGATCTTGTTCGTGGCACTGGCGTTCCTGGTCTTCTTTGTTGTGGAGATCGTCTCGCAACAGGCCATGCATGCGGTGCAATACGCCATGGTCGGCGCAGCGCAGGTGCTGTTCTACTTAGAGCCGATCCAAGAAGATTGGATTCACGCGCAAGCGGATGATCTCGTCAATCGCCGCAGCATGATTTTGATCATGGCGAGGCGAACGAAGGCGGCGACGGTTGATGCGTAGCGCTCGAAATCCCGCGCCAAGCGTCGGTTGCGGCTGATCCAGGCCAGGGTTCGCTCGACGATCCAGCGCTTCGGTACGACCACAAATTTGTGCAGTTCGTTGCGCTTGACGATGTCGATAATCCACGTGCCCGAGTTGGCGGCGGCGCGCGCCACCCGTGGTCCTCGATAACCACCATCGGCGAAGATGCGCTCGATGAAGGGAAACAGCGCTCGCGTCTGCTTGGTCAGAACCTGTGCGGCCCCATCGCGATCCTGGATGTCGGCGGCATGAACAGCGACGCTCAACAACAGGCCGAGCGTGTCGACGAGGATATGGCGCTTGCGCCCCGTGACCTTCTTGCCCGCATCGAACCCTTGCGGATCGAGAAAAGCCCCCCTTTTGGAGCGCCCTTGGCACTCTGGCTGTCGATGATGGCCGCGGTCGGGCTCGCTTCGCGTCCTTCTTGTTCGCGCACGGCGACATACAAAGCGTGATGTACCCGCTCCAGCGTGCCGTCCCACCGCCACAACATGAAATACCAGTGAACCGTGCTCTTGGGCGGAAAATCCTTCGGCAGCGCCTTCCATTGGCAACCGGTCCACAGCACGTAGAAAATCGCGTTGAGTATCTCGCGGACGTTCACATCGCGCTTGCGCCCGCCATGCCTGGACGGCGGAATGGACGGTTCTACCAGCGCCCACTCCGCGTCCGTCATGTCGCTGTCGTAGCGCAACCCCTTGCGGCACGAAGCTTTGCGGTGCTCGGGCTTCCACATCGGCGGCACTCCCACAAGAATCACCGCCAGCTACAGAATCACATCCGATTCTCAAGACTCAACAACTTTTTGGATCGGCTCTTACTGCTGTTGTCCTTCGCCGAGCACACGGGTTTCGGGGCGGCCTATGCCATCGCCTCCGCTGCGACGATTGCGTTGACATCGCTCTACGCCATCAGCGCACTGTCGAGCCGTTTGCGGGCCCTGATGGTCGCTATCGTTCTGACTATGCTCTATGGCATGCTCTATTTCATCCTGAATTCCGAGGACAATGCCCTGCTGGCAGGCTCGTGCGTGCTGTTCGCCGCCCTGGCCGGAACCATGTATTTCACCCGCAACATCAACTGGTACCGTGTCACGGACCAGGCGTCGGCCTAATGGCAGGAACGGGGGCGGCAGGGTGCCGTCCCCGTTTTCACCTCGCGTTAATCATCGGCGGATCACTGTAGGCTTACGGTAGGGACCGGAGTGTGCATTTCGATGGTTCAGCCCGCTTGCGCATTTGCTGAGACCACTTCGATGGACGTCATCTCGATTGAAGAGGTGACGTTTCCTCTCGTGCGCCAAGGCTATGATTACTGGCACTCTCTGCGCGGTGAACGGCGGTTTCCAGCCCGTGAGGATTTGCGCCCTCGTGACATCGCCGCCTTACTGCCGAACATGGTGCTTGCCGATATCCTCGATGGCGGCAGGGATTTTCATCTGAAGATCGTCGGGGACGAGGTGAGCCGCGCTTATCGCGCTCCTTTGAACAACCGGCGGATGAGCGAGATTGCCGTGGACCTGCCCAACTCGGCGACGAGGTGGCTCGCGATCTACCGGCAAGTTGCGCAAACCGGCTTGCCGGTGATTGTCCGGGCCAACGTCGGACTGGAGGCCCCTGAGATCAATTTTGCCCAGGCCGAGACCGTGTGCCTGCCGCTCGGCCCCTCAAATGACCTCGTCGATCACATTATGACCTTCGGCAAGCGCACGTTCGGCTTCAACGCCTGAGACGCATTCAAGCCGTCGGAAACGCGACCTTGTAGGCCGTGGCCAGGATTTGTCGCACGTGCTATCCCCGAAGCCCTCGCTGGGAGGGTAGGGCTGTGGCGTTGAACACGAAGATGCCGGTGGTCAAAGGGGTGGTTTTTGACCTTGGTGGGGTGGTGATCGACTGGAACCCGATGCACCTCTACCGCAATATCTTCGCCGGCGACGAAGACAAGGCGCGCCACTTCCTCGACAACATCTGCACCACCGAGTGGAATGGTCAGCAGGATGCGGGCCGTGATCTGCACGAAGCGACGGCCGAGCGCGTTGCGCTGTTTCCGAAATGGGAACGCGAAATCAGGGCCTATTACGGCCGCTGGGTCGAGATGATCGGAGGGCCGGTTCCCGGCACTGCCAAGCTGATGGCCGACATCAAAGCCGCGGGGCTACGCCTCTTTGCCCTCTCGAACTGGCATTGCGAGACATTTTCCCAGGTGCGGCACCGTTTCAAGGAATTGGACCTCTTCGAGCACATCGTGCTGTCCGGTGAGTACGGCTGCATCAAGCCTCAGCCGACGTTCTATCGGATCGCGCTGGAGTGCTACGGCATCCCTGCCGGGAATCTCGTCTTCGTGGACGACAATCAGAGCAATGTGGAAGGTGCTGCTCACGCCGGATTGGCAGCTCTGGTTTTCACCAATGCCGAAAAGCTCAGGTCCGACCTGATTGCGCTCGGCGTGCCGGTGCCCGCCTAGATCGCCGAACAGCGGACAGGGAATTCCGGCAGGCGTCTTGCGCATGAACCGGAAATCAGGACCGCTTCCGAAAGACAAGATCGTGCGCCCATGCGGCAGCGTGCGTTCAGCCATACCGCGGCATGCCTTGCGGAGGCTTGGTCCCGGGTCTATTGCGATCGCGTGTTTTTCCGGATCGCGGCATGAAGGCTCTTGTCAAAACGCAGGCGGCAGAAGGCATCTGGCTCAAGGATGTTCCCGAGCCCGAATACGGCATCGATGACGTGATGATCAGGGTCTTGAAGACCGGCATCTGCGGCACGGATGTCCACATCTACAACCGGGATGCCTGGGCGCAGAAAACCATCAAGCCGGGCACTACCATCGGCCACGAATTTGTCGGCCGCATCGTCGCGGTGGGCTCCAATGTGCATGGCCACAAGGTCGGTGATCTGGTGAGCGCCGAAGGCCACATCATCTGCGGCCACTGCCGCAACTGTCTGGCCGGCCGCCGCCATTTGTGCGCCAACACGCTGGGCGTCGGTGTCAACCGCGATGGTGCCTTTGCCGAATACGTGGCGGTTCCCGCGCTCAACCTCTGGCATTGCAATGCGCAAATCCCGCTGGAGTTCTATGCCATCTACGACCCCTTGGGGAACGCCGCCCACACTGCGCTGTCCTTCGACCTCGTGGGCGAGGATGTTCTCATCACCGGAGCCGGTCCCATCGGCATTGCCGCGGTTCCCATGGCAGTGAAGGCGGGGGCGCGCTATGTGGTGATCACGGATGTCAACGAGTACCGCCTCGGCCTGGCCGAGAAGCTGGGCGCCACCGCGGCTGTCAATGTCGCCAAGCAGGATTTGAACGAGGTGATGGCGCGTCTCGGTATGCAGGAAGGCTTCGATGTCGGCCTGGAGATGAGCGGCAATCCCGCCGGTTTCCGCCAGATGCTGGACGCTATGGCCCATGGCGGCAAGATCGCCATGCTCGGCATCCAGCCTGAAGCGACCGGCATTGACTGGAACACGGTGGTGTTCAAGGGGCTCACGATCCGCGGCATCTACGGGCGCATGTTCGGCGAGACTTGGTACAAGCTGACCAGCATGATCCAGTCCGGCATGGACATCGCACCGGTGATCACCCATCGTTACTCCTACAAGGACTTCCAGAAGGGCTTCGACGTCATGCGCTCAGGCAAGTCCGGCAAGGTGGTCCTGGATTGGAGCGAGCTATGACCCAGTCTCTCGACGAGTCGCTGCAGACCGACCTGGAGGCGATGGCGAAGGCGGGAACGTTGAAGGCGTTCCGCCATATCACCGGCCCGATGGATACCGAGGTCGGCATGGCCGAGAGGGACGGCCGTATCCTGGTGCTGTCGTCCAACAACTATCTGGGCCTCGCCGACCATCCCGAAGTGGTCGCCGCCGGCAAGGAGGCGCTCGACAAATATGGCGCCGGTACCGCCTCGGTGCGATTCATCTGCGGCACCTTCACGGCGCATGACGAGATCGAGCACGCTCTGGCGCGGCTGTCGCGTACCCATGCGGCGCTCACCTATGTCTCCTGCTGGACGGCGAATACCGGCCTCATTCCCGCCGTGGCGGGCGAGGGCGACGCCATCATCTCCGATGCGCTGAACCACGCCTCATTGATTGACGGTTGCCGTGCTTCGAAGGCGAGGCGTCTGGTCTACAGCCATTCCGACATGGACGATCTGCGCGAAAAGCTCGCCGAGGTGAAGGACGCCCGCCGCGTCTTCATCGTCACCGACGGTGTTTTCTCCATGGAAGGGGATATCGCCCGGCTGCCGGAGATCGTCACCTTGGCCAGGCGCTACAACGCCGCCATCATCCTCGACGATTCCCACGGCGTCGGCGTTATGGGCAAGCACGGCCGCGGCACGGTGGAGTACTGGGGCCTGGAAGGTCATGTCGATATTATCACCGGTACGCTCGGCAAGGCGCTGGGCGGAGCCGCCGGCGGCTACGTCGCCGGCTCCGAGACCCTCATCAAATATCTCAGCCAGGTGTCGCGGCCGCAGCTGTTCTCCAATGCCCTGCCGGCCACCATTGCGGCCAGCGCCAAGAAGGCGGTGGAAATCCTGGAGCGCGAGCCGGAGCGCGTTGAGCGCCTGCATGCCTTGGCCAAGATGATGCGCGAAGGTCTGAAGAATCTGGGTTTCAAGCCTCTGGAGGGGGACAGCGCTATCGTTCCGATCATCGTCGGTGGCACTGCCTTCGCCATCAAGATGAGCCAGGAACTCCTGGACGAGGGCATCTTCATCACCGGCTTTGGCTATCCCGTGGTGCCGGAGGGCACCGCCCGCCTGCGCATCCAGATGTGTGCCAGCCTCACCGACGCGCAGGTCGCATTTGCGCTGGAGAAATTTGAGGCGGTGGGCAAGCGGCTGGGGGTGATTTGAGGCCATTTTGTTCCCCATCGAGGGGAAGGAAGATAATTGCGCCGTTGTCGCGCCTTTGCTAAGCACGTCTGTCCGCCCTTTCTCCCGGAGAATCAGATGGTCCAGTTCACCTTGCCAAAAGGTTCGAAGCCCCAAAAGGGCAAGGTTTGGGATGGCCCCAAGGCGGCGAACGGCAAGAAGGCCAAGGGCGTCAAGGAATTCCGCGTCTACCGCTATGACCCGGCTGACGGCGGCAACCCACGCATCGACACCTATTACGTCGATCTCGCCAGCTGCGGGCCGATGGTTTTGGACGCTCTCATCAAGATCAAGAACGAGATTGATCCGACTCTGACCTTCCGCCGCTCTTGCCGCGAAGGGGTCTGCGGGTCCTGTGCCATGAACATCGCCGGCACCAATACGCTGGCCTGCACCAAGGCGATCACCGATGTTTCCGGCCCGGTGAAGGTTTATCCGCTGCCGCACATGCCGGTGGTCAAGGACCTGGTGCCGGACCTGACGCATTTCTATGCCCAGCACGCCTCCATCAAGCCGTATCTGCAGACCAAGACGGCCGAGCCGGAGACCGAATGGAAGCAGTCGCCGGAAGAGCGCGCCAAGCTCGACGGGCTGTACGAATGCATCTTGTGCGCCAGCTGTTCCACGGCCTGTCCTAGCTACTGGTGGAACTCCGACCGTTATCTCGGACCGGCGGCGCTGCTGCAGTCCTATCGCTGGATCGCCGACAGCCGGGACGAAATGACACCTGAGCGCCTGGACGATCTGGAAGATCCTTTCCGGCTCTATCGCTGCCATACCATCATGAATTGCGCCGCCACCTGCCCGAAGGGGCTCAATCCGGCCCAGTCCATTGGCCAGATCAAGCAGATGCTGGTGAAGCGGGGCGTGTAGGACTATTCTTCACGCATGTTGCGTCTGCGCGCTGCGGCCCTGGCTCTGATTGTTACGCTCGCCATTTTCGGCGCGACGGTGGCTGTTGTGGTCTGGCTGTTCGGCGCCACCAGCTTCCTGGACGCGTTGAACGCGCGTTGGTTTCCGGCCGCCGTTGTGGTGTTCAACAGTGTCGTCATGAGCGTGTTGGTGATTTTT
>JBJKRM010000511.1:0-3293 GCA_046704685.1 Rhizomicrobium sp. | reverse complement strand
TATTTCCCGAACGAGGAAAAGTTCGGCCAGGTGCCGTTCACGCGCGTGCTCGAAGAGGTCTCCAAGAAATACCGCGAGCAGGGTGATGCCATCCGCACCGACGCCACCAACATCACCCAGGCGGTGGGCAATCTGTGGTCGCGCGACATGCGCGGTCCGCTCGACCCGCGCCTGCTCGACGTCTTGTCGGTCCATGTGGCGCAGCGCTTCGACGTCTTCTATGGCGGCGTCACCGGCGCCCCGAAATTCCCCAACGCGGCCTTGATCGAAGTGTTGTGGCGCGGCTTCCTCAGGACCGGCGCCATGCAGTTCCCGCAGCTCGTCCAGGTGACGCTCGACACCATGTGCCTGTCGGGGATCTTTGATCATGTCGGCGGCGGCTTCCACCGCTACGCGGTCGATGAGCGCTGGACCGTGCCGCATTTCGAGAAGATGCTCTACGACAACGCAGTGATGATCGACGTGCTGTCGACCGTCGGCGTGCACAATCGCGTGCCGCTCTATCGCACCCGCGTCGAAGAAACCATCGGCTGGGTGCTGCGCGAGATGATGGTGGGCGACGCCTTCGCCTCCAGCCTCGATGCCGATGTCGACGGCGAAGAGGGCGCTTATTACCTGTGGACCGCCCCCGAGATCGACGCCACGCTGATGGGCACTTTCGCCCAGCGCTTCAAGGACGTCTACGCCATCCGCGCCGAAGGCGTGATCAACGGCAAGAACATCGTCGCGCGCACCGGCGGCTTCCCTTATCCGCTGCCGGAAGCCGACGAAGCCTTGTTGAAGCGCCAGCGCGAGCTTTTGTTGTCGGCGCGCATGCAAAACCGCAAGGCGCCGCCGCGCGACGACAAGGTGCTGGCCGATTGCAATGGCCTGATGATCGCCGCCCTGGCCAATGCCGGTGCCGCCTTCGCCAATCCGGCCTGGATCGCCACCGCGCAGAAGGCCTTCGCCTTCATCACCAAGGCCATGGCCGAAGGCGACCGCCTGTTCCATTCCTGGCGTGACGGCAAACGCGGCCATATGGGCTTTGCCGACGACTATGCCCACATGACCCGGGCCGCGATCGCACTCTGGGAAGTCACCGGCGACAAGCAATATCTCGACCAGGCCAAGCGCTGGATCCTGGTGCTCAACGAGTTCTTCTGGGAGGCGCAAGCCGGTGGCTACACCCAGACGGCGGCCGACGACACACCGCTGCTGCACCGCGTGCGCTCGGTGTTCGACCAGGCTTACCCTTCCGCCAACGGCATCATGATCGGCGTCCTGGCCAAGCTGTATCTCGCCACCGGCGACGCCAGCTACCGCGACCGCGCCGGCAATATCATCGGCACCTTCGCCGGCACGCTCGGCCAGTCGTTCCTCGCCATGGGCAGCTATCTCAATGGCGTCGAGACCCTGCTCGCCGGGCTTCAGATCGTCATCGTCGGACAGCGCGACAACGCCAAGACCCAGGAGCTGATCACCGCCGTGTTCGGCCGCAGCCTGCCGAACCGTCTGTTGATGGTGGTCGATCCCTCCGAAGCGCTGCCGGAAGGCCATCCGGCCCGCGGCAAGACGATGGAGAACGGCCAGCCCACCGCCTATGTCTGTCAGCATCAGAACTGCTCGGCGCCGATCACCAATCCGGTGACGCTCAGTCAGGTTCTGCAGCTGCCGCCGCGGGCACCACAGGCGGGCCAGCGTCCGCAATAGGCTTCGCGCCACGCCACCCCGGTTCCGGCGAACCGGGCCGTGCTGGCACGTGCATCCGCACTGGTCTCATCGGATCGCGGCCGTTAGGCTCCGGCCCTCACCAGGGAGCACACAATGGCGGGACAGACGATCACCATCCAGGCACCCGACGGTGCGTTCACCGGATATTTTGCCAGCCCGGCCGCCGTCCGCGGTCCGGGCGTCGTCGTCATCCAGGAGATCTTCGGCGTCAACGCGGTGATGCGCGACGTCGCCGATGCCTATGCCGCCAGCGGCTGCTTCGCTCTGGTGCCCGATCTGTTCTGGCGTCTCGAGCCCGGCGTTCAGCTCACCGACAAGAGCGATGCCGAATGGCAGAAGGCCTTCGATCTGATGAAGCGGTTTGATCCGGCCGCCGGCGTGCAAGACATCCAGGCTGCCATCACGCATCTGCGCAAGACGCCGGGCGTCAACGGCAAAGTGGGCGATGTCGGTTATTGCCTGGGCGGGTTCCTTGCCTATCTCACGGCGACGCGCACCGACACGGATGCCTCCGTCGGCTATTACGGCATGAACATCGGCAACTTCCTCGGCGAAGCGGGCAATATCAAAAAGCCGCTGATGCTGCATGTCGCCGGCAAGGACGAATACAACCCGCCGGAGGCGCAAAAAAACGTGGCCGAGGGGTTGAAGGACAATGCGCTGGTCGCCATCCACACCTATCCCGAGATGAGCCACGCCTTCGCCCGTCCGGGTGGCGCCCATTACGACCGCGCCAATGCCGATCTGGCCAATGGCCGCACGGCCACCTTCTTCCGTCAGCATTTGAGTTGAACGCCAGCGGCATTGAACCGCAGCTGCGGGCGCTTATGTAGCCGGAATACACCCTTCGCCGATGGCGGCGGGGGGCGTATCCCGCTGCATCCCGATTTCGAACCTCCTGCCATCTGAGGTCTGCATCCATGAAAGCCATCCGCATCGCCAAGACCGGCGGCCCCGAAGTCCTTACCCTGCAGGATGTCGATCTCGGCCCGCCGGCCAAAGGCGAGGTGCAGGTGCGGCACGCCGCCATCGGCGTGAATTTCATCGACACCTATCATCGCTCGGGCCTCTACAAGCTGCCGCTGCCGACCGGACTGGGCAGCGAAGCGGCCGGAACCGTGGACGCGGTGGGCGAGGGCGTTGCCGAGTTCAAACCGGGCGACCGGGTGGCTTATTGCACCGCCGGGCCCGGCTCCTATGCCGAGGCGCGCAACCTGCCGGCCGACAAGCTGGTCAAGCTGCCCGATGCGGTGAGTTTCGAGACTGCGGCGGCGGCGATGCTGAAAGGCCTGACGGCACAATATCTGTTGAAGCAGACTTTCGCGGTGCAGCCGGGCCAGACCATTCTCTTCCACTCCGCTGCCGGCGGGGTGGGACTGATCGCCGGGCAGTGGGCCAAGCATCTCGGCGCCAGCGTAATCGGCACGGTGGGCTCCGATGCCAAAATCGAACTCGCCAAGCGCAACGGCTACGATCTGCTGCTCAACCTCAACCATGACGACTGGGTGGCCGCGGTGCGCAAGCGGACGGGCGGCGCCGGCCTGCCGGTGGTCTATGACTCGGTCGGCAAGGACACCTTC
>JBJKRM010000510.1:0-5919 GCA_046704685.1 Rhizomicrobium sp. | reverse complement strand
TTTGTGGCTATCCCTCGCCCAAGGGGAAGGTAAGGAAAACTGCCAAAGGCGGAATGGACGTCTCCATTCCGCCTCCGCGGGGCTACGGCCGGCAGACGCTGCGCCGCCATCACGCGTCGCAGAAAATGCACCTTTGCCTTTTCCTCGGACTTCACGCGGGACGCCGTGCGCCTGGCGCCTCCCCACTTGGGGCGGAGGCACGGCCGGCCTGTGGCGCCATGCGCTTCGACCGGCGGCGGCTTGGCTTCCCCCATGACAGAGGCCCGCGGGCGCGCCTCCGGGATCAGTCCTGTATGGTCCCGCGACCACTTCGGATTGGCACGCGCAGCGCGCCTCTTTCCACCTTGAACACCATGTCCCACTCCAACCCAAACAATAAGAACATATAGTGAACAAACGGCCGGGGTTCAAGCGGGGTGCGGCAAGTTGTCCGTTTCCACGGCTGAGACGCAGAGGCACCAACGTTAGACGTTCCTTTTGACGTGATGCAGGGACCATTCCCCATGGCAGACAGTTGAGGCTACCCAGTGTGATCGCTCGTTGTTCGCACGGCGAAGGTGTGCATACGTGTCTTGCGGCGGAACGAGGATTTCAGAGCACGGATGAGCAGCGAGAATGGCCGACAATATCTGGATCGGCATATGGCTGGTCGCATTTCCGTTGCCGTCATGTTGGGAACGTTCGCTTTGTTCGCGACGACGACGAGCAGCCTGGCCTGCGCTTGTGGTTGCGGGGTGTTCGACATCGGCAATGTCTTTACCGACCAGCCAGGCGGCAACGTCTACGCCGAATATGACTACATGGACCAGAACAAGAACTGGAAGGGCGCCTCGCAGGCGCCTGCTGCCGATAATGACGACAAAAACATTCGAACCAGCTTTTACACACTAGGCGGCCAATACTTGTTCGAGTCCGGGTTTGGCATCGGTGTCGAGGTTCCAGTTTGGGCGAGGCACTTCGTCACCGACGACAGCGGTACGCCGGAAAGCTTTGACCATTCGGCCCTGGGCGACATCCGCATCACGGGCGCCTATTCAGGGTTCTTCGAGAATCGCGGCACGGGCGTGACGTTGGGAATCAAGTTACCCACCGGTGATTTCTCCTATCCGGGTTTCGACCGCGTCTCGGCCATCGGCTCGGGCTCAACCGACTTGGCCTTTGGCGCCTATCATCGCGGGACGCTCGACGCCTTCGGGACGTGGCGATATTTCCTGCAGGGGCGTTACGAAACGGCTGTGACCGAACAGGGAGGCTATCGGCCAGGAGGAGAATTCGACGCTGCTGCGGCCATTTCCTACGATGCCGGGACATGGGGTGGGATAAACATTGCGCCGATGTTGCAGTTCGTGAGTTCCGCGCGGCGCCACGACAGCGGCATCCATGCCGATCCCGAAAACACCGGATACACCAGGTTACTGCTCGCGCCGGGCCTCGACTTCGGCTTTCGCAACCTTGTTTGGCACGCCGAAATCGCGCTTCCCGTTTACCAGAACGTGACCGGAAACCAACTTGTCGCCCCGGTGCTGTTCAAGACCAGCATTGCCTACCTATTCTTCTGACAATCCAAGCCCTTCTCTGCCGGGCTTCCCAACGTCGTTTTGAGCGCATCTTGCCTGCATCTCGAGCGACTCGTTTGGCGCGGCTCGGCAGCAGGACTTGTCGTCATCCGAGCGGTCGGCGCGCGAACAAATTCTGCCGGCTCCGCAACGGGCGCTGTTGCCGTGCGGACATCCTTGCCGGATCATGGTTCATAACAGTTCGGTAACACGCGCACAGCCTGGCGGCGGTTGCGCCAGCCGCAAAAATACGATGTAGAATACCCGTGAAGCCTTGCCTTGCTGGGATGCGGGTGCGGACAAGGCGTGAAGACAAGAAAAGGCGGAGAGCAGCCAGGCCATCCACGGCCCGGCTGGCGCTGACCCTTGTCGCGCTCTTTGCCTTCGCGGCGCAGAGCTTCCTCACCCAGACCCATGTCCATCTGTCCGCCCAGGCCAGAGCCGCATTCGCCGCGTCGCAAACGGGTGACGGCACGGCCCATGCCAGCGTAACGAAGCAGCCGGATCGCCGCGGCACGCCCGTCAGGGATGATCCGGCCAATTGCCCGATCTGTCAGCAGATCGCGTTTGCGGGGCACTACTTCTCGCCGGCGGCGGCCATCCTGCAAACGCCCACGCAAACCGGCGCCTTCGCGCCGCCTCCGGCCGCGACGACGGTCGTCGTCGCACCGGCGTCTCACGCCTGGCAAAGCCGCGCTCCTCCCATCGCCTGACTCCAACCACAGAACCCGAATGGACCGCTTCCCGCGCGCGGGGGGCGGCGCATTCCAATGGATGTTTTTCCACGTTCCCGGAGCGTCTCCGCGAGGCGTGGCAATCGGAGTTGACGATGTACCGCCACTTTCTTCTGGCGACGACCGCAAGCGTCGCCGTCTTCTGCATCAGTGTTTCCGCCCAAGCGCAGATCAGCGGCGGAACGGCCGGCCTGCCGGGCCTGACCTCGGTCGAGACCGTCACGGTCACAGCACAGAAACTCGCCGAAGCGCGGGCCGATATCCAAACCAAGCTCGGCGCCTCGACATACAGCTTCACGGCCGCAGACATCGCGAGCCAGCCGGGCGGCGACAACGTGCAGCTCAATCAGGTCATCCTGCAGGCCCCCGGCGTCGCCCAGGATTCGTTCGGCCAGATCCACGTCCGCGGCGAACACAACGGGCTGCAATACAGGCTGAACGGCATCATCATCCCCGAGGGCATATCGGTGTTCAGCCAGAGCCTCGATCCGCGGCTGGCCGAGAGCGTGCGTCTCGTCACCGGGGCGCTACCCGCCGAATACGGCCTGGACACCGCCGGCATCGTCGACGTCAAAACCAGAACGGGCACCTTCAATCCCGGCGGCCAGATCGGCATCTATGGCGGTAGCCACAACGAAATCGAGCCGAGCCTGAGCTACGGCGGCTCGAGCGGAAACTTCAATTACTTCGTCTCCGGCGAATACATGACGAATTCGCTCGGCATCGAATCGCCGGACGGCCGCAGCAGCCCCAACCACGACCGCACCAAGCAGTGGAACGGATTCGCTTATCTCGAGGACATTCTCGACGACAATTCCAGCCTGACCGGCATTTTCGGCACCGCCAACGATATGTTCCAGATTCCCAACCAGGCCGGTCTCGAGCCCGCCGGTCTCGACGGCATTGTCGGCCTGGGGCCGTTGAACCCCACGAGCGGCGATTACGTCCTGCAAGCCAACGGCCAGACCGCATTGCCGTCGCAAAAGCTCGACGAGCGCCAACGCGAGATCACGCATTACGGCATCCTGAGCTATCTGTACGCCCGCCAGGCGTTCAGCCTCCAAGTGTCGGCCTTCGGACGCTATTCGAGCCTACGCTACACGCCGGGCGCCAATCTCGGCGACCTGCTCTACAACGGCATAGACCAGACGGCCTACAAGCGCGACGAGGCCTACGGATTGCAGGTGGAGGGCTCCTATCGCGTGGGGCCCGATCACACGCTGCGGGCCGGGGCGATCTATCAAGCCGACGACATCGTCAGCAACACATCGTCGCTGGTGCTGCCGACCGCGCCGGGGTCGGCCAGCAATCCCAACCCCAACCCGATGTGCAGCGATCCGGCGAACATCTGCCAGACCTCCGGCATTCCGGTCGCGATCCCGGACAACGGCCGCAAGCATGCCTGGAGCTACAGCCTGTACCTCCAGGACGAATGGCAGGTGCTGCCGAGCGTGACCTTGAACTACGGCGTGCGATACGACCAATTCAAAGCCTATGACGGCGAGTACCAGATCAGCCCGCGGGCCAACATCGTCTGGAAGCCCACCGATACGACGACCGTTCATGCCGGCTACGCCCGCTACTTCTCGCCGCCGCCGATCGAAAACGTGTCGGCCACCGACATCGGATTGTTCGACAACACGACCTCGGCGGCCAGCCATCAGGACACCACCCCGAAAGCCGAGCGCGCCGACTATTACGATGTCGGATTGAGCCAACAGGTCAGCGATGCCCTGAGCGTCGGCCTCGACAGCTATTTCAAGGCGTCGCACAACCTTGTCGACGAAGGCCAGTTCGGCGCCCCGATCATCCTGACGCCGTTCAACTACAAGACCGGCCGGCAATACGGCATCGAATTCACCAGCAATTACGACACGGGCAATTTCTCGGCCTATTTCAACGCCTCCTACGAGCGGGCCGCCGGCCGCGGCATCGTGTCGAGCGAGTATCAATTCGATCCCGCCGATCTCGCCTATATCGCGGCGCATTACATCCCGCTCGATCACCAGCAGATCGTCTCAGCGTCGGCCGGCGCGTCTTACACCTGGCATCACACCACGTTCAGCACCGACTTCCTGTTCGGAAGCGGCCTTCGGCAGGACGGCGCAACGCCGAACGGCGGCCACCTGCCGGCCTATCTGCAGACCAATATCGGCATCAGCCGGACCTTCTCGGTCGACGGCTCAGACGGCTATACCGCCAGGCTCGACGTCATCAATCTCTTCAACACCAAGTACGAAATCCGCAACGGCACCGGCATCGGCGTCGGCGCGCCGCAATTCGGCGCCCGGCGCGGCTTCTTCATCGGCTTGTCGAAGTCTCTCTGACGAACCAAACCGGAGGGCGGCCCCACCGTCCTCCGGTCCGCCGCTTTTGCCGGCCATGCCCGCGACCCGCACCGGATCAGGCGTCGCGCTCCTTCCATTCCAGAATGCGCTGCGCCTGCTTCAGGTGCGGTTGATCCAGCATCTTGCCGTCGAGGCTGACCACACCGGCGCCGGTGGCGAAAGCCCCCACCACGCGCTCGGCATGAGCGATCTCCCCGGGCGACGGCATGAACGCCGCGTTGATCACCGGCACCTGATCGGGATGGATCGCCAGCATGCCGGAAAAGCCGTCGCGGTGGGCGGTGCGGGCCGCCTTTTCCAGACCGGCGCCATCGCGGAAATCGGCGTGCAGGGTCTCGATGGCCTGCAGACCGGAGGCCTTGGCGGCAATCAGCGCCAGGGCGCGGACCGTCTTGTAGATGAAGGTGAACTCGCCGTCCGGCTCGCGGTTGGCGGTGGCGCCGAGCTCGGCCGACAGATCCTCGGCACCCCAGGTGAGCGCGAAAAGGCGCGGCAGTGGCGGATAACGGTAGGTGGTCAGACTCATCACCGCTTCCGGCGTCTCGGTGACGATGGGCAGGAATTTGATGCTGTCCTGCGCCAGCCCCATCGCCTTCTCGGCACTGGCGACGATGTAGTCGTGGCCGTAGAGCGCGTCATGATCGGCCACTTTGGGGATGACGAAGCCATCCGGGCGGCTGGGCGCGATCTCGGCTAGGTCGGTGCCGGAGGGATTGATGCGTACCAAGATCGATTGCTTGTGCGGCTGTTGCAGGAATTCGCGGACCAAGCCGCGGGCTGTGGCGCGGTGGTCGGGCGCGACGGCGTCCTCGAGATCGAGGATCAAGGCGTCGGCAGGAACCTGGCACGCCTTGGCCAGCTTCTTCTCGCTGTCGGCGGGCACGAAGAGCAGCGAACGCAGGATCATGATGCCCCCTCCGTCTCGCCGCTGCGCGGCGCGCCACCTCCCCCGTGAACGGGGGAGGAAACCGGCCTCTTCAGCATCAAAGCGGTGCGTTTGCACTGGGCGACGACGTCGTTCCGCTGGTTGAAGGCGCGATGCAGAAACACCACGATGCCGTTGGCGGGCCGCGATTTTGACGGCCGCATCTCCAGCACTTCGGTTTCGACATGCAGCGTGTCGCCGTGGAACACCGGCTTGGGGAATCGCACCTCGTCCATGCCGAGATTGGCGACGGTGGTGCCCAAGGTCGTCTCGCCCACCGAGATGCCGATCATCAGTCCCAAGGTGAACAGCGAATTGACGATGCGGGTGCCGAACTCGGTGCCCTTGGCATATTC
>JBJKRM010000509.1:0-4494 GCA_046704685.1 Rhizomicrobium sp. | reverse complement strand
TGTTCGTCCTTGATCACCAGCGCACCGATGCGCTTGTGGGCAAGCAGCCTGGTCGCGTCGGACAGGCTGGTGTCACAGGACAAGGACACCACTTCGCGACCTTTCTGGCGAAGTATCTGCAGGACTTGCATAGCGTCGCTCCTCCAATTGGCCTTGTTGGCCTCTCGCGCCACCGGGTCTCGGCGGCGCCTTGGTCCCCGCGACGGGAAGGCTGCCTGGATTGCGACCTTATGGCAAGAGTGTGGCAGAAAACTTGTCCCTGGGGCTTTATCCTGCGGCCCATTGCGGAGGCGGACGCTGCGGAAGGCTTGAGGCCCGGACCAAACTGAGGCAAGAACGCACCCTGCCCGGCGCGCCCGGGCAATGCGGAGCTGTGGCCGAGTGGCTGAAGGCGGCGGTTTGCTAAACCGTTGTAGGGTTGTAAAGCCCTACCGAGGGTTCGAATCCCTCCGGCTCCGCCAGTGTTTTATTCAAGAGTTTCCGACTATCGTCAGTGCACGGAAATGACGTTTCGTCATTTCGGCATTTGCCCGCCATTCCAACTTTCTGTTCGCAGGCATGTCGCCTACCGCGAAACGTGTTGGTCGAGCCATGCCATTTCAGGCGCGCGCCGACACGTTGAAAGCCTCAGCCAAACGGCAAGCATGAATCTGCAACTGACACGTCCGTTTGAGAGGCGGTAAGAGAAGGTCCTCGCACCAGCCGCAATCCATGCCGCGCAATTCTCGCTGTTGGCGAAAACAACACGCAGCGGAGCGGCCCAGCGACGCAGCTTGCCGTACTTTACCGGCACTTAAGACCCTTCACCGGATGTTCGCCTTTGCGACATTGAAAAGGACTTGTTCTCCTTGGCGGTCAGTGGCGTTTCAAGCCGGGCTCGTCGTGTGTGGCCTGCCCTGGACGAACTGGAATCGCCGCCCGTTCGTTTTGCGGTCGCGTATTGGCGCGAACTTCGCACCGACCGATCCATGCCGGCGCGCAAGGACCTAAACTTGCGGAAAATCGGCGCCTTCCTGCGAAACATGGCCCTGGTGAGGGTCATCGGCGGCGGCGAGGACTTCGAATACCGGATCGTCGGCGACGCGCATGTGACGGCCTTCCGGATCCATCTGCAAAACCGCACACTATGCGAGATCGAGCGCGAGGCCCCTGTCGCCGCTGAAGGCTTCCGCACGCTCTATCAGAAAGTCGTGGCGACCCGTTCTCCCCTGGCACTGCGCATCCACGTGATCGCGCAGCCGGTGCATACCACGTTTCGATGCGCGGAAGCCGTTCTTCTGCCGTTCGGAGATAGCAACGGCGGCGTCGATCACGTGGCGACGTTCAGCTGCTACCAAAATTCCGATGGAGTCAGTCATCCGGCCATCAGCGACGGATGACGACGACGGCTGCACCATCGTTGACAAGTTCCATCTGCCCGCCCGAAGCGGACGATCACCTCAAAAACATCAGCCGCCATGGATGACGGTGAGACCGGCACGGGCGCAGGCCTCGCCGTCGAGGCATTCCATCGCCACGCCGCGGCCGGCCAACGCCTCGGCATAAAGAGCGGCCAGCGACGCCGTCGCCACCACCACGACCGGACCGCAGGCAGCCAGCACCACATCATGACCGATGATGGCGCCGGAGAGGAACGCGTGCACATCCCCCGGCGCGAGATCTCCGGCCAAGCGGCGGGCGCGTGCCTCGAACAGCGCTGAGAGCAACGGCACCGTGCGGCGCGACAAGCCAAGGCGGAAGGCATCATTGACGGCGCCGTCCCATACCCCGGCCCCTTCGGCCAGCGTGCCGTGATTGCACAACAGCGCGAACAGTTCGCCGGACACCGAGGTGGTGATGGTTTCGATACGGCCGTCGCGCAGTTCGACCCATTTGGTGTGGGTGCCCGGCAAGCAAACCTGATGCGCACCATGGCGCAACCCGGGGCACTGCCGCATGGCGCCGATGATCTGGGTCTCCTCGCCGCGCATCACGTCGGGTGCATCAAAGGCCGATGGCGCACGCACGCCGGGCACGATGGTCACGCGGCGCTGTCCGAAGGCAAAGGAAACCGTGGCGGCGGCGATGTCGGACGCTGATGCGGGCGCCGCGACATACGGCACGTCCATCCAGCCCATGGCGGAGCCCACCATACCGCACAGCACGATCGGGCCATCATCCCAGCCAGCGATGGCTTCGCAGAGGATGGCTTGGCAGGCGCCTTTCGCGGCGGAAATGCCGACGCCGTGGCGGGTGTCGCGCACACGGCCGGCACCGTCGCACAGCCACAGGCGCAAATGACTCAAGCCCCAATCGCCTGCGATGAATCCCGCCGCCATGGTGATCCTTCCTTTCGGCAGTCTCCCAAATCGGGTGGCATCCCGGCAAGCGGCGCTGCGGAAAGCCCTGGTGGACAGCCCTCTGCCGCGGCCGTACATCCCTGCCCATGAAGGACGGACTGACCATTGCCGACGTCGATCTCGGAACCCGGGTGCTGATCGCGCCGATGAGCGGGGTCTCGGATCTGCCGTTCCGGCGCGCGGCATCGCGTGAGGGCGCGCGCTATGTGGTGACCGAGATGGTGGCCGCCGATGCGCTGGCCAGCGGCCGCCCCGATGTGGTGCGACGCGCCGCGGTCCAAGACCTTCCGCTCACCGTGGTGCAACTCGTCGGGCGCGAGGCGCGCTGGATCGCACTCGGCGCCAAGATGGCCGAGGAGTCCGGCGCCGACATCATCGACCTCAACATGGGATGCCCGTCGCGCGAGGTGACAGGAGTCTTGTGCGGCGCCGCCTTGATGCGCAGCCTCGATCATGCCGAACGGCTGATCGATGCCGCCGTGGGCGCCACCACGCGGCCTGTGAGCTTGAAGATGCGGCTGGGCTGGGACGACGCCAGCCGCAACGCGCCCGAACTGGCGGCGCTGGCCGAGCGCGCCGGCGTCAAGGCCGTCACGGTGCACGCGCGCACGCGCAATCAATTCTACAAGGGCAGCTGCGACTGGCATGCGGTGCAGGCGGTGAAGGCGGCGGTGAAGCTGCCGGTCATCGTCAACGGCGACATCACCGACGAAAGCTCCGCGCGCGCGGCGCTGCTGCAATCGGGCGCCGATGCGGTGATGATCGGGCGCGGCGCCTGCGGCAGGCCCTGGCTGGCCACCGCGCTCGACCGGGCGCTGCGCGCGGGCGAAGCCGTCCAGGAGCCGAGCCTGTCGCAACGCCTGGAGATCGTACTCGAACACCTGCGCGACACGCTGCGCTTCTATGGCGACCGCCTGGGCCTCAAGACCTTCCGCAAGCATCTGGCCTGGTATGTCGAGCAGGCGCCGTGGCCCGTTTCGCCGGAAAAACGCCGGGCGGCGAAGTCGCGGCTGTGCCAGATCGACGATCCGCAGCGGCTCGAAATCGAATTGCGGGCGCTGTGGAAAATTGATCGCAGCGAGATGACTGGCGGCGAATTGCGGCCTGCACCGGCCACGCCTTGACGCGTCAAAGGGCGGCCGGCCCAGGTTAACAAACACCGAGAATTGCTCAAAAAACCGGCAGAGCGCGGTTGTGATCGGCTCCTCCGATTTATTCACTTGCTCCGCGACGGCGCTCGACTATGTTTCGCCGCCCTCACGGACACCCGTTGAGAGCTGCCTTCGGCAGTTTCACCACAGGGAGCGAGTCCCCCTCGTCACCGGCTTGGATCACAGCGTCGAGTTCTCGTCGCCCAGCCTTCCCGCCACAGCACCGACAGACTGGAAGCGCCAAGCGGCGCTGACCCTCGGCGCGCTGGGGGTCGTCTATGGCGACATCGGAACCAGTCCGCTTTATGCCTTGCGCGAATCCGCCATGGCGGCGGCGCGTCATGTGGCCCTGCGGCTCGACATCCTGGGCGTGACATCGCTGATCGCCTGGTCGCTGATCCTCGTGGTGACGGTGAAATACGTCATCCTGATCATGCGCGCCGACAATGACGGCGAGGGCGGCATCCTGGCATTGGCCTCGCTGGCGCACCGCTGCCGCCGCCTTGGCCGCAAAGCCAAGATGGCGATCGCCATGGCCGCGATCTTCGGGCTCGCCCTGTTCTTCGGCGACGGCATCCTGACGCCGGCCATTTCGGTGCTGAGCGCGCTGGAAGGCCTCAGCGTGCAAAGCAAGGGCTTCGAGCCGTTCGTGCAGCCGCTGGCCCTCATCATCCTGATCGGACTGTTCGCCATCCAGTCGCGCGGCACCGCCACGGTGGGACGCCTGTTCGGACCGGTGATGGTGGTGTGGTTCGCCGTTCTGGCGGCGCTCGGCCTCGACTCGCTGGTGCAGACGCCGCGCATCCTGCTGGCGCTCGATCCCCTTTACGGCCTGATGCTATTCGTGCGCGAACCTTGGACCGCCTTCGTGGCCCTGGGATCGGTGGTGCTGGCGGTGACCGGATGCGAGACGCTGTATGCCGATATGGGCCATTTCGGCAAATCGCCGATCCGGCTGGCCTGGCTCGGCCTGGTGCTGCCGGCGCTGCTGCTCAATTATTTCG
>JBJKRM010000508.1:0-16765 GCA_046704685.1 Rhizomicrobium sp. | reverse complement strand
GGTGTAGCCATGCCGTTGTCCAGCGGCGAATTCCGCCTTCTGACGGCGCTGATCGAACGGCCCAAGATCGCGCTCACCCGGAACCAGCTGCTTGACCTCACCAAGGGACGCGACGCCGACCTCTTCGACCGGTCGATCGACAACCATGTCAGCCGGCTGCGCAAGAAAATCGAGCCCGATCCGAAGAACCCGCGCTACATCAAAACCGTGTGGGGCGGCGGTTACATCTTCGCGATGGATCCGGAGACCGAATGAAAATTTGGCCTCGCACGCTGGGGATGCAGCTCATCGTCGTGACGGCGGTGGCCATCTTCCTATCGAATGCGGCGGTGGCACTGTGGTTCGAACTCGGCAATGAGCGTCTCAACCTGGCAGAGGCCCAGGAGCGCATGCTCGATCGAGCCGCCTCCGTGGCAACATTGATGCGATCGATTCCGCCTAAGGCCCGCGTGGCGGCAGCGAAGGCGATGCAGAACCGACACTGGCGCTTCCAAGTCCGTACGGGCAAGCCGGCCGACACGCCCATGGCGGCGGCGGAACTGGCGCTTGCGGTTCGGTTGAGGGCAATGCTGCCCGAGAAGACCGCGAAAATGCCCGTCAGCGTACATTTCCGGGAATGGAGATTCGGAAGACATAGTCATCATGCGAAGGAATTGCGTCGCGCCATCGAGATGAACGTGCCCGTGGTGCGCAACACGCGACTGACAGCAACCTTCATCATCCCGCCTGGCCCACCCTGGCCGGCGGAAATCATGATTGCCGCCATCCTTGCAGTCCTGGTCGCCTCTATTGCTGCCGCTTACCTTGCGCGGCGCGTGGCGCGGCCGCTGTCGAAACTGGCTCAAGCAGCAGATCTGGTGGCACGGGGAGAGCCGGTGGCGCGTGTACCCGAAGTCGGACCGGATGACGTTCGTAATGCCGCGCATGCCTTCAATACCATGACAGATCAGGTGACGCGCACCCTGGAGAGCCAGCGCCATCTGCTTTCGGCAGTCGGGCACGATCTGCGCACGCCCATCACAGCGATGCGGATCAACATCGAGTTCGTCGAGGATGCCGAATTGCGCGAGCGGCTGCAGAGAAACCTCGATGAGCTGCAGGAACTGACGGAAACCGTGTTGTCCGTCGCCAAGGGCACTGGCGGCGAGGCCCGCCGCCAGATCGACTTGGCCAGTCTAGTCGATAGCGTCTGTGCCGACCTGGATGATCTTGGCGAGCCGGTGACGTGGCTGGGGCATAATCCCGCACCGCTATCCTGCCGGGCCAACGAGATTCGGCGCGCAGTCCGTAATCTGGTTGAAAACGCCGTTGCTTACGGCAAGACGGCAGAGGTCTCGATCCGCAACGGCCCCGGCAGCTACGAGGTCGTTGTCGACGATCATGGGCCAGGAATCCACCCGGAAGACCGGGCCCGGGTGTTCGAGCCCTTTTTCCGTCTGGAAAGCTCCCGAAACCTAGAAACCGGGGGTACGGGCTTGGGCCTCACCCTTGTCAAGGCCATCGCCGAAGGCCATGGCGGCAAGGTGGCATTGGAGGATCGCCCGGGAGGCGGCCTGCGGGCCCGCCTGATCCTGCCGCGCCAAGCCGCGGCAGGGGTGGTTCCACGCCAACCCAGAGAGGCCCCGTGAGCGCGGTTACAGCCGTGATTCTGGCTGCGGGACTTTCGTCGCGCATGAGGGCGAACAAGCTGCTGCTTTCGCTCCGGGGCCAACCCATCATCCGTCACACGGTGTTGGCCGCACTGAACAGCCGAGCCGCGCCCGTCGTTGTGATTACAGGCAGTGCCTCCGCGGAAATCGTTGCCGCGTTGCGCGGGATGCCAGTTCAGATCGAAGAAAACCCCTTATACACAGATGGTTTGAGCGAGTCGCTGAAGTGTGGTGTGAAGAACATTCCAGCGGAGAGCACCGGCGCCCTCATCATGTTGGGCGACATGCCATTTGTCGCGCCTTCAACAATCGACCGTCTCATCAATACCTTCGGAACGGATGCCGGACACGATATCGTCGTTCCGGTCTGTCAAGAGCGCCGGGGCAATCCAGTGCTTTGGAGCCGTCGTTTCTTTCCGGAGATTTTGGCATTGCGTGGAGACAAAGGAGCCAAGAGTCTCATGGCATTGCACCCCGTTGCTATCCATGAGCTTGAAGTGGACGACCCGGGCGTGTTGATCGACATTGATGACCCCGCCGACCTGGAACAGCATCAGCTATGAGTGATCTGCCCTACACCACCGACGTCCTGCGGCTAGCCGCCGAAGCCAACGGCGCCGGTCGGTTGCCGCCTCCTTGCCATAGTCACACGGAACAGAATCCGGTGTGCGGCGATCGGACAACCGTCGATTTGCGTCTGGCGGAAGGCCGGATCGTTGCTATAGCACATGAGACCAAGGCCTGCGTTCTCACACAGGCGTCTGCGTCCATCCTTGGCCAGTCGCTAGAAGGCCATTCGACAGCACAGCTGACGCGTCTTCGGATGGAGGTGGAGGACATGCTTAAGGGCGGTCCAGCCCCGGACGGGGCCTTTGCGCGGTATCGCCACTTGGCCGAAGTAGCGCGTCACACGGCCCGCCACCGCTGTGTCCTATTGCCGATCGATGCCGCCCTAAAGGCAGCCTCAGAGCCGGGCGAACCAAGCGGCCAAGGGACCTAGCTCCACGCGCCTGCCCTTCAACGCCGCCTCGCCACAGCCGAGATTCGTCGGCCTGGGATCACCCAGAGGGCCAATCTCAAACATCTGCGTTCGACGGCTCATGTTGAAGACACACAACAACCGCTCACTCGCCCCATCGCGGGCGAATGCCAGGACCGAAGAAGGAGCCGGCAGGAAGGTGATCTCGCCGGTGCGCAGCGCGCCATGATCCTTACGGGCCGCCAAAAACCGTCTTGCGTAGGCCAACGGCGACTGGGCATCCTTTTCTTGCTCTGAAACCGCCATTGAATGATGGGTCGGCCCCAATGGCAGCCATGGCGTGCCGGTCGTGAAGCCCAGTTGTGGCACGCCAGCATCCCAAGGCATCGGGGTGCGTACGGCATCCCTGCCCTTTGCCACGGGATAGTAGAGGTCGCCTACCGGGTCCTTGAGCTGGTCGCGGCGGAGATCGACATCCGTCAAGCCGAGTTCTTCGCCCTGGTAGAGACAAACCGTACCTTTGATCGAGAACAACAGGGCCAGCAGCAGCTTCGCCAGGGCCGGATCACCTTCCGGCGCCCCACCGAAACGGCTGACCGCGCGCGGAACATCGTGATTGCTGAACGACACCACCGGCCAATGCCGGGGGTGGCCAGCGAGCAGCGCGTAGTTTCCAGTGATGAATCCAGGCGTCAAGCGGTTCTGCCGCAGCATGAAGAAGGTGTAGCCGCCATGCAGGCCTTCATCCGGCGCTGCAAAGGCACCGGCGCGTTCATAGCCTTCTGAAAACTCGCCGAAAACAAAGCGGTTGTCACGGCGTTCCACCGTGCGGCGGATCTCGTCGAGTACACGCACATTGTCGGGCAGGTTGCAGTCGAAGAGATGTTCCTGAAGGCTGTCGGCATCCGCCCAAGTCGCATCCGTCCGCTTCTTCAGGGGAACGGGCGGATTGTCCGTCAATACCGGGTCATGGAGAAAATCGTTGGCGACATCCAGCCGATAGCCGTCGACACCGCGCTCCAGCCAAAAGTCCAGTACGGCCAATGCGGCAGCCTTCGTCTCTGGATTTTGCCAATTCAGCTTGGGCTGCTGACGCAGGAACTTATGGTGATAGTGCTGTCGTCGCGCCCGGTGATAGGACCAAGCCGGACCACCAAAGGCCGACAGCCAGTTGTTTGGCGCTGTGCCGTCCTTCTTGGGATCCGCCCAAACGTACCAGTCCGATTTTGCTCCGTGTTTCAGGCTGTCCTGGAACCAAGCATGTTCATCAGAGGTGTGACAAAGGACCTCATCCAACAGCACCTTGATGCCGCGGGCGTGTGCCTCCGCCAGAAGCCGGTCGAAATCCGCCAGCGTACCGTAGTCGGGGTGGACGTCTTCGTAGTCGGAGACGTCGTAACCCCAGTCCCGGTTCGGCGAGGGATGAACCGGCGACAGCCAAATGGCGTCGACCCCAAGCTGTTTGATGTAATCGAGCTTGCCGGTCAGACCGGCGAAATCACCCTGCCCGTCGCCATTGCCGTCGCAAAAGCTGCGGACATAGACCTGATAGATGACGGCGCCCTGCCACCAGGGAGCGGTCACTGTCAAACCTCTGTGGCGCTGGCAACGATCTTGGTCACCAGGCCGTACTCGACCGCCTGTTGTGCACCCATCCAGAAATTACGCTCGGTATCAGCGACAATGCGCTCGATAGGCTGCCCGGTTTCGCGCGCGATGATGGTGTTTAGGCGTTCGCGCATTTTGATGATCTCTTCGGCCTCGATGGAGATGTCGGAAGCTTGGCCGCGCACCCCGCCCAACGGTTGATGCAGCAGGAAGCGGGTATTTGGCAGGCAGAACCGGCTGTCCTTGTTGGCGCCGAGGAATATGTGGGCTCCGGCCGATGCCACCCAGCCGGTGCCAATCACCTTCACCCGCGGTCCGACGTAACGCAGCATGTCGTGCATGGTGTCGCCGGCCTCCACATGGCCGCCGGGCGAGTTGAAAATGACCTTGATGACATCACTGTTTTCGGCAGCGAGCGCCAGGAGCTGGGCGCAGACCCGCTCGGCCATCTTCATGTCCACTTCGCCGAAGATCAGGACGGTGCGCGACTTGAAGAGCGCCTTCTGGACAGGCAGCGACTGCTGCTCCGGCGTTTCCCCTTTGGTCTTTTCGTCATCGTCATCATCGAGGCGGTACATGCGTGCTCCTATGCGTCCGAGGGACGCCCAGACATACAATCAACGGCGGCTTGCCGTCCAGACGCTTAATACGGGGTATCTGGCCGATTCACCAATGACTTAGAACGACCGGCCATGCCGTTCACATACCCTTTTTGCAGGTCGGCGAAACCCAATGGGCATCCATCGTCATGTCATGGGTCATCCGATGGCCATTCATCTCGTAGGTCATGATCTGGTGGCCGGTATAGTGCTCGGGCGAGGTATAGGTAATCTCGACATGGCCTTAACCGGTTATATTGCCCTTACAGACGATATCGGCGCTGAAGCTATTGCCTTTCGCCTTCATATTCTGCGTCTGGCAGTTGCCATGATGTGTCATGGGCGGCATGGCGCTGTTGACCTGTGCGGCGGTCATGCAGAAGCGCGCCGTCATCCCGCCCGGCCCATGCATCATCATCTGGTGCTGTGCTCCACCAAATGTCGTAGTGACCTCCCAGGTCCCCACCTTGCCGTGCGCAGCCAAAGCCGCAGGACTTACAGCCAAGGCTAGTGCGAAACCGAAGGCGGCGGTTCGAATGACATTCATGAATAAATCCTCCCATCGCTTCAGCCCCATTGCCGAAGCGCTTTCACCATTGGAAACCAGTTCACGGCAGCAGGCAACGGCCGCCTCAGTGCTCGACCCGATAGGTCCTCCAGGAGTGGGCCGCCAGAGGGACGGCGAACACGGTCTGGGGCGGTAGCGGGATGTAGTGACGCCACCGGTGGACCGGGGCCTTGGGCGGCGGCAACGCCTGCAGTAGCTTGCCCGTGGCAAGGTCACGCAGCTTCGCGTGCTTGCCCGGAACGATCACATTGACCCGGCTGGCGGAATTCCGGAACGACTCCACCGCAAAAGTTCCGTTGTCGTAGGCGAACAGCGACACCAGCGCCGGCGCATCGATACGGACCGGAAAATCGTGCAGCAGATAGCTCTTGATCTGGGTGATCGCCGCCTGAGGCAGGTTGTAGAGATCGGCCTCATTCTCCGGGATGTTGAGAAGATAGATCGTGCCCTTTGAATAGTGGTTCATCAACAGCAGGGGGTCGCCCTTGGCACCGCTGACGCCGCGGATGATGCCCCAGGAATCGTTGGTGTAGAACCGGATCTCAGGGAACAGGATATCGGCCTGCTTGGCGGGATTGCCCAGCACGGTACCGTTGCCTGCGCCGAAGCCGTTGAGGAATTTGTGTATCCCGATGACGCGGCCAGTGTCCTCCCATTCGGCGATGTTCTTGAACCCTTTGTCCTGCATGGCGCGCAGGAAGCCGCTGGTAATCACGACGTCACCGCCGGACTTCAAATGCGTTTCGATCTTCTTGACGATATTGGGATCGTGGCTCGCTTCCTCCGTCAACAGCACGAGCTTGGCGTTCTGCGGGAATTTCGGCGTCATTTCGATCGGTATACCGATGTTGCCGAGATAGTTCTGCAGAAAGTCCTCACCGTAGGACTGGTACGGCTTGTAGCTCGCGATCCCGATCGGATTGCCGAGGTCCCCCAACGCCTTGTCGATGGTCTTTAGGGCATAGCCGGCCACACTGCCCCAGCCCGGCACATCGCCCTTGCCGGTGGAATGATAAGACTTCGCCATGGCATTCCAGTTGAAGCTGGTTCGCTGGTTTTGCCAGGCCTTGCGATCGCCCGGGACCGCAGGATTCTTCGGGTTCTCCAGATCATACCAGTTGAACAGCATGATCTGCGGCGCCTTGGCAAACAACGTGTCCCACAGCTGTTCGGCGTAACGGTCGGCATAGCGGATGCTGTAGGTATCGACCCAGCCGCCGCCATTGCCGCCAGGGCGGATGTTGTCGAAATAGCGGATGATCTCGTAGCTCTCATACTGCTGCAGCAGCTGATCGGTGATGTAGGGGTCGCGCGTCTCGGTGCCCGTATAGATGCCGTCGAACATCTGGGCTTCCTTGTCGAGGTCATAGCCCAGACCCTGGAAATGCTCGTACCAATTCGGGTACTTGATGATCATCTTGACGTTCGGATTGACCGCCTTTGCCGGGCCGAGCACCAAGTCCTTGGCGACCTCCCGCATCTTGTCGAGACGGTACTGCGTCCAGCTGCGATTGCCCTTGGCGGCGATATCCGCATCGCTCTTAGTATTGAAGAAGAAAAAATCGTCGAGGATCACTTCGTTGAAGTGCTTGGCGGCAAGCTTGGCAGCCCTCTCGCATTCGGCGCGATCAGCCGGGTTCTCGTAATCGAAGGAGTGGAACTGTGCCGAGTGGTCACCGGAGGCCAGCGTAATTCCCCCTGCAATGGCGATACCCTTTGACTCGAACTCCTTCTTGACCGTCTCGATCTCGGCGTCGGTGGCGAACACGCCGCTGCGATAGACTTCGATATAGACCTTGTCGAACTTGAGCTGCCGCTGCATGCGGTCAAACTCTCGCGCGAACTCTTTAGGGTTGGCCAGTTGCTTGGTGGAATTGACCACCACATAGATTGCTGTGCGGAAGTTCTTGTATTTGCCGACAGGGGCCGTTGCCGCCTGCCCTGCGGTAAGGGCTGTCAGAAACAAAGCGGTGAACACAGTCGCAAGGAAGGTGCGCATGTAAGGTCTCTTTGGCTTTGGGATCCCGAGTCGATGTCCAATGGTAGGCGGTTGATTGGCGCGCTGCGAGTCGCCATGAGGCGCTATGTATGTGCTGCCTTCATGCTCTGATGGCAGATTTTTCAGTGTTGGGGCGACGGAGCCGCGAGCAAGGCCTCACATTGTGCCCTTGCGACGGCGAAGATCAATCGGGGATTGCGCTTCAGGACGCGCAATGCGCTAGGAACAAAGCCAGCACCGAACGGCACGTAGATGCGTGTGCGAATGTGTTTCTCCTTCGCCCAGCGGATTAGCGGCTTCGCCGGCATGCCGAACAGCAGCTCAAGCTCACAGGACGTTTCCGTCAAACGCAACCGCGCCAAGGCCTCGCGTGCCAACGCGAAATCGTGTGTGGCTACGGCAACATGGCGGGCGCATCCAGCCAGTCGATCAATCACATCGAGAAAACCGGTCGAAACATCCCGCCTAGGATTCTGGGGATCGGGCCACTGCCCCTTGACGACCCGCACGTTCAACCCATGCTGCACAGCCCAATCGGCATCGCGAAGGCTACGTGACCAGCGCCCAGGAAGCGTAGTGCCGAGACGATCACCGCCGAGCTGGCCGATCATCACCTGCAACATTGCATTCGACAGGTCAGCGACCTCTGGCCCATGGGAGTCGCAGTGGATACGGACCTGACGCTTCGCGGCGGCGGCAGCAATCTCGTTTGCCAATCGCTCGGAGAACCGCAGGGCAGGCGGCTTCAACGATAAGTAGCTGTCACGCCCCGACATGACCTGCAGAGCGTTCAGGCAAATATCAGCAACCTGGCGCCCGCTGTCCTTTCCTCTGTCCCAATATCCGATAGTAGAGCCGAATCCTTCGGACGTCAGGCGGCCGGCAACGCAAAGAGCATCTTCGATGGTGTCACCGCCGACATAGGGGCGCGCAGCCATCTTGACGACCGGCAGGATGGCTTCCGAGACGCGGTCCACCAAGCGTGTCTTCCAGCGACGGCTCACCGGTTCGTCCGGTGGTCCCGTATCGAACAGCGTTTGGTCCAGAAGGGGCTCGTCTTCGGCGCCACGGTCCATGCGTGCCCCCTACCCCTGGGCTGGTTTTGCGATGGGGCGCGTCGACGAGACCGCCCGCTTGGCGTCGCGCACAACCGCCAACAGCCTGGGGCTAAAACGGCTCAAGGAGCTCTTCGCCAGTAGAACCGCGGCCCGTTTCAACGGCGGCCGTCCGACATCGCCCAGCAGCCGTCCGTGGGTTGCGTACATGATCTTGTAGTCATGGCCACCGTCCGAGAAATCGAACTCGCGATGTCCGAGCCGGAAACTCTCTTCCAGCATGCGGTTCAAGAGCTGGTGACCGACGGAATACTTCCGAAATTCGGGATCGTAGGTGAAGATCCAGCCTGACCAACTGCCCTCGTGCACAAAGCCGATCCACATGGACAACAAGCGCCCGCCGGCGCGCAGTGTCGAGGAAACCAGCAGGCCGCGCTCGCGCAGCGTTGCGAGGAATTCCATGGTCCTAGGATCGTAGAAGTAGTCGGGCAGCCCGGTGTCGCACAACTGCCGGCCCTTCCACTGCCGAGCACATGCCAAAACATCGTCGGCCGGATCGTTCATGGCAAACACCAGTTCGCTGTGCGTGGCGGCGAGACTCCGCCCGCGCCGCTCGCGATCACGCACCAAACCCCGGTGCCGCTCCAGCAGCATGGCCTTGTAATCGTCAAAGCTCGCGAATTGCGGCCAGTCGATGAAGGGGGCCAACTCGAACTGCGGATAGGCGGCAGTATTCCATTCGTCAAGCCGGATCACACCTCGCACCACGAAGCGTGCATAGCCTCCCGGACGCACCGGCCCCTGCACCTCCGCAGCGCTGAGTGGCTGATGAAAGTCGAGGAACTGCAGCTTGGAAATTATTTTGCCATCCACGACGAGCAGGCGCAGGACGTCGTCGCCGAATCGCACGTCCTCGATCGCCACATCGTGGCCCTTGAAATAGACCGATGCGGCCGCTTCGAGATAACCTCGTGATGCGTAGAAATTCATGCTCGGTCCCCCGGACGCTGTAGCTTCCGCGGAGGGGCGTCGAGGTGCCAGAAGTTCACGGGCTGAAGGTTAGCAAACGGTTTTCACCATGCCGAGCCGTTTACACCTCGTCATGAGGGCTACCTTACATCAACCGCCTTCAGATAGTCGGCAAGATCCTTGTCGGGGCCGCTGATGTGCTCTTCTAGCAGCCTCTTCATCGTGTCCAGATGCTCAAGGGTCACGGGGTCGCAACATGTGCCGGCCGTGGTGTCACCGACCAGGGCGGTGAATTGCAGGCGCAAGTTCCGATGCTGGAGCTTCTCCTCATCAATCTTGGGATAATGCGCCTCTTCGGCGAGCCTTTCCTCATGCTCAAAATGCGTGTTGACACAATGGATCGCCTCGCTCGCGATCTGGCGCGCCTTCTCGGGTTCACTGTCCCTGATATTGCGGATAAATTCATTGAGCAGGCGCGTCAGTTCGCGATGCTCTTCGTCCATGCAGGCAATCCCGAGTTCCAATATCTCACATGGGCCTGTCACATCGTCCTCCATCGTATGGAAGGCACCAAAGGATAGCGCGCAACTCGTCACGCGGAAATCTCGGATTGTTACGTAAACGATGGTTCCAATAGCATCATTTTTGCACGGCATCCTGTTGCGGCTGAGACCGAATGGCTTGGCGATCAAACCGCGCAAAATACCGTTTGGTTTGAGATGGCTTTTCCGGTAACGGCGTACGGCACGCACAATCAACCAGTCATACGCAGTCCATACAGCAGCAAAAGCAAATCCCGATGAAGCTTCAGCGGCTCCGCTTGGACGCAACGCGGTGCCTTTTTGCCCGCGGCTGCGTTCCTGGCACCAATTGATGCTTGCCCGGGCCGATAAGATCGGCGCGGCCCATGGATTTCAACGCGTCGCGCAGCATCGGCCAGTTCTCAGGATCGTGATAACGCAAGAAAGCCTTGTGCAAACGACGCTGACGCAAACCCTTCACCGCGTCGACTTTTTCGGAAACACCGCGGCGCACGGGTTTCCAGGGATTGATGCCTGTGTGATACATCGCGGTAGAAGGCGCCATCGGCGCAGCCAGATAGGTTTGCACCTGGTCGGGCCGGAAGCCGTTGCGCTTCAGCCAAAGCGCCAGGGCCAGCATGTCTTCATCGGTCGTGCCCGGATGAGCAGCGATGAAATAGGGTATCAGATAGTACTTCTTGCCCGCTGCCTTGGCCGCATCGTCGAACAACCGCTTGAAACGGTCATAGGCACCGATCCCCGGTTTCATCATTTTCGACAGCGGTCCAGGCTCGGTGTGTTCGGGTGCAATCTTTAGATAACCGCCGACATGATGGGCGACCAGTTCGTTCACGTATTCCGGGCTGCGGATGGCAAGGTCGTAGCGCACACCCGACGCCACCATGATCTTCTTGATCCCAGGGATTGCGCGGGCCTTGCGGTAGAGATGGATCAATGCCTCATGACTGGTGTTGAGATTCTTGCAGATATCCGGAAAGACACAGGACGGACGGCGGCACAGCGCTTCGGTTTGCTTGTCCTTGCAGGCCATGCGGTACATGTTGGCCGTTGGGCCGCCAATGTCGGAAATGATGCCGGTGAAGCCTTCGGTCTTGTCGCGGATGGCTTCGATCTCACGCAGAACCGAACCTTCCGAGCGCGACTGGATGATACGGCCCTCATGTTCGGTGATGGAACAGAAGGAACAACCGCCGAAACAGCCGCGCATGATGGTCACCGAATGGCGGATCATCTCCCAAGCCGGGATCTTGGCGCCTTGGTAGGAGGGATGCGGCGCGCGCGCGTAGGCCCGCTCGTAGACATAGTCCATTTCCTCCGTAGAGAGAGGAATGGGCGGCGGCGTCAGCCACAAATCCCGGTTGCCATGGCGTTGCGCCAGAGGCTTGGCGTTGCCCGGATTGGCTTCCTTGTGCAGCACACGATTAGCCCGAGCGTAAGCCTCGGGGTCAGAGGAAACCTGTTCGAAGGATGGCAAACGGATGACGATGTTCTCGCCATGACTGCCCTTTTTGACCCTACCCTCGTCGGGGCTGTCGAGATCATCGGCGAGCGCTTCCACCCAATCTTCCGGCATCTTCGAGCGTGCCATAGCGATACCGCGGATGTCGGAGAAGTCCTGCTCGATCCCACCGGCTGCGATGCGATGAGCCACTTCCACCAGTGCCCGTTCGGCATTGCCGTAGAGCAGCAGGTCCGCCTTGGCGTCGAACAGAATTGAGCGGCGCACCTTGTCGGACCAATAGTCGTAATGGGCGATGCGGCGCAGCGAAGCCTCAATGCCGCCAAGGATCACCGGCACGCCGGAGAACGCCTCCTGGCAACGCTGGGCGTAGACGATGACGGCGCGGTCAGGGCGCCGGCCGCCCTCACCATCCGGCGTGTAGCTGTCATTGCGGCGCAGCCGCCTGTCCGACGTGTAGCGGTTGACCATGGAATCCATGTTCCCAGCGGTGACGCCGAAGAACAGGTTGGGGCGGCCGAACACCCTGAACGGTTCGGCGCTATGCCAGTCCGGCTGGGCGATGATACCGACGCGAAACCCCTGGGCCTCCAGAAGCCTGCCGATCAGCGCGGCGCCGAAACTGGGGTGATCGATGTAAGCATCACCGCTGACGAGGATGATATCGCAAGCATCCCAGCCAAGCGCGTCCATCTCGGCCCGCGACATGGGCAGGAACGGCGCCGGATTATCCTCCCGGTGTTTTCGGTAGGAGAAAAGGGGCTTTGGGTTTCCTCGTGCGGAGGCCGGTACAATCATAGACTCGCTAGTGGACCGGCCGCGATTTCTACGCAAGTGGCGCGGATGGGGTCACTGGCTCTTTTCGACGTCTTGGAGCGGCGCCCCCGAGGGCCGAAGCCGTCGGTCAAGCGATGGCCGTACTGGCAGCAAATTGTTCTACCCACGCCCGCTGTTCCTTGGTGTCCGGCACCATAAAGCCCCTCGCCGAGGCTATGAGCTCGAAAGCGCGCTGGGGCTCGACTCCGACGCTATGCAGCACACAGGCGGCGACCACCGATGAACGGCCAATACCGGAGCGGCAATGGATAGCAACGGTTTTGCTGTTCTGAACGTGGACCTTGAGGGTTTGGACCAGCGCGGCAGTCTCTTCTACTGACGGTGGCACGCCGCGATCCGGAAACGGGAGCGACAGAAAACCGATCATATACCTCTCGCAGAAGCTGGCTTCCTTCTCCAAGCCGAACTTCGCCGTCTCCTCAGGCTCCAAAGTACTGACCACGAAATGGATGCCGTCGTTGTGCCAGCCGGCGATCTCGTCCTCCAGCCATTCACCTGGTCGCGGCTTGGGCATGATCGCCAGCCGGCCGCGAATAGGTGCGTTAATCCAACGAATGTCTGTCGTCATATATCCCCCTACTGCGTCTCAGGTAGGCGGAGAGACCACCCAAGCCTAGTGGTAAATGGAAAACCAGTTGGGTTTACGGAAGGTTATCGGGCCGGTCGAGAAGTGGCGCACCTGTCGCAACGTCTTCGCCCCTTCCGAAACTCACGCTAAGGGGAGTGATGCAATTCAGTGAAATCAAGGGCTTGGCGGAAAGTGGGGCAATAGGATTTCCCACTGCATCCCAATACTTTCTGCGCGATTGCCCTACCGCACTACCAACGTCCGCCTTTGCCGGCGGGTTCAACGAGTCACTGCAACACCGAGTTCAGTCTATTTGGTGGGGCTTTCGAAGCCCAAGGTCTTTCGCTGGCGCTCGTTTCCTACCGCTGCGACTGGTTCACTCGCCGCAGTCTGCATTGTCGAGCGAGCACGCCTTCGCCTTGTCGGCCTGGGCCGCGATCTTCTCGTTGAGCACATAGTTTTCGAAATTGGCGCGCTTCATGTAGAGCCCAGCCTCGTTCGGTGCCAAATCGATCGCGTGATCGTAGTCCTTGAGCGCGAGACCGTTCTGTTTCAGCAACCTATGGGTCCAAGCGCGGTCAGCGTAGAAATCAGCGCCATTTGGTGCCAGTTCGATCGCTTTGTTGTTGTCCCGGAGCGCGGCAGGAAGCCGATCAAGGAGAATCTCACTGCGAGCGCGATCGGCGTAATAACCGGCCACATCCGGCGCTAGTTCAATCGCCGTGTCGGAGTCCCGGAGAGCCGCTTGAGCCTTGTCAAGATCGACTTCGTCCCATGCGCGATTGTCATAGGCGGCGGCGTCCTTTGGATCGAGCTGGATCAGCGCCGTGCATGCGTCGATTGCATCCTGCCCGTAATCGTCGGGATCGGCGCAAACCTTTTCATACAATGCCTTGTCCGCGTAGGCCGCCGATGTCATGAATGACAGAAGTCCGACTGCGGCTAACGCTACAAACAGTGTACGTGTCATGATTGCCTCCCAATCTTCCTTCCGTTGTCGCTGATCCGGATCGATCGCGTGGCCTATGCCAGGGCGAACGCCGGATTATTTGTTGCAATAGCTGCTGTCGAGGTCACATGCCACTTTCCCATCCATATCGGCGTCGGCCTTCTCGCCAAGGGCCGCTTCGGCATGGGCGAGATAGAAATAGTAGATTGCTCCGTCTTTACGCATTTCGGTTGCCATGGACAGATCGCGTTCCGCCGCCCGGTACTTGTGGAGAACTCCTCCGCGATCCCGCGCCCCCGGAACAACCAGTGGAGCAATTCGGCGGAATTTCCTACGAAATATCAACGTCTTATAAAAAACATTGGCGCGCCCAAGGGGAGTCGAACCCCTCTTGCAAGATTGAAAATCTTGAGTCCTAACCGATAGACGATGGGCGCATCCGCGCAGGTTTCCCCGCGAGAGAGGGCGCTATATAGGCCGAACCGGCCCTTGGCAAGCGGACAAAACCCGCATTCAGGCCTCTGCCGATGCGGCGTCTTCCAGGTGCAGTTGTATACGTTCCTGGCCGTTCCACGCCTCGGCGCGCAGCCGCCCGGCAGCATGGATCCGGGCGCCACGGGCCCGCAGAAGGGCCTGTCCGAGAGCCGTGTCGGCGGTGCGGAAGGCAATGGCATCCAAACGGGCCCCATCGGCCCCCGTCAGACGCAGCCGGACATGACCCTGGCCCACCACGTCGGCGAAGACCACGCGGCCGTCCGGCACGCCGATCATGGGCTCTGGATTGCCCGCCCCGAAAGGACCGGCCTGGGCCAAATCGCGCACCAGGGCGGCTGTCGCGCCGGAGGGGGCGACCACGGCGTCGATGCCGAGGGTAACAGCATCACCATTGGGCGGCTTGGCGGCAAAGGCCTCGGCCAGGAAGATGCGGAACGGCTCCACTTGGTCAGGCCGCAGGCCAAAGCCTGCGGCCATGGCATGGCCTCCGCCAGTCTCCAGGACGCCCGCCTCCCGCGCCGACCGGATCAAGGCCCCTATGTTGACACCGACTATGGATCGGGCCGAGCCACGGCCCAATCCACCTTCAAATCCAGCCACTAAGGCTGGTTTGTTAAAGCGATCCTTAAGCCGACCAGCGACGATCCCGACGACACCGGGATGCCAGCCCTCCGCGGTCACCAGCAAGAAGGGGCTGTCGTCTTTGGCAGCCAGCGCAATCGCCTCATCCAAAATCATCTTCTCAATGGCCTGGCGCTCGCGGTTATGGGTGTCGAGGGCCAATGCGAACTCTTCTGCGGCGGGACCCTCCACAGCGGTTAGCACGTCCACACCCAGACCGCAGCGCCCCACCCGCCCGCCCGCATTGATCCGGGGACCGAACACGAAGCCCAGATGATAAGGCGTGAAAGGGGGGACTACGCCCGCGATGCGGGCCAGAGCCGCCACCCCAGGCCGCTCCAGCTTCGCGAGCCTTGCCAAGCCTGTGCGGACAAAGGCGCGGTTGACGCCGGTCAACGGCACCACGTCACAGACGGTCGCGAGACCAACCAGATCGATCAGCTCGACCAGGTTCGGCTCCGGCCGCTCGCCATACCAGCCGGCCTCGCGCAGCGCGCGGTTGAGCGCCACCAGGAAAAGAAAAACGATGCCTGCAGCGCTGAGATGGCCAAGGCCCGAATTGTCACCACCGGCATTCGGATTGACGTGTGCCAGAGCCGGCGGCTCGTGCTCGGTGGCATGGTGATCGAGGATGATCACCTCCAGGCCGGCGTCGCGGGCGGCGGTCAGCGCGGCCTGCGCCCCTGCCCCGCAATCGACCGTGATGACCAGGGTAATGCCCTCGTCCTTCAGCTTGAGCAACGCCGCCGCATTCGGCCCGTAGCCTTCCGTCAGACGATCGGGGACATAGATGCGCGGTGGTGCGGCGACGGTCGACAGGAGACCGTGCAGCAGTGCGGCCGAGCAGGAACCGTCCACGTCATAATCGCCGAACACCGCGATCTTCTCGCCCGATTGAATAGCCGACAACACACGGGCAACGGCCTTGTCCATGTTCTTGAGACTGAGCGGCTCGGGCAACAAGTGTTTCAGGGTCGGATTAAGATAGTCGAGCGCCTCCTCGCGCCCCACACCGCGCGCCACCAGAAAACGCGCCAGCACGGCGGGAATTTTGTGGTCCAATGCTACGGCGCGCGCGAGGTCCTCGTCACAGCGGACGAGATCCCAACGTCGACCTGAAAAAGACTGTCTGACTTGCATATGCACTGCCGAATCGACCCTGATTCGAGCATATCCGATGCCCCGATCAAAACCCGCACCGAGTTCCCTGGTTCAGGTTACCGCCCCTTCCTCCGCCGCGGGTGGCGCGCTTCGATCCAGCGCACCGTTCCCGACGAGGAACGCATCACCACACTGCGGGTCATGATGTAATCCGGCGTGCGGTCGACGCCCTTCAGCATGGCACCGTCGGTCACGCCAGTGGCCGCGAACACGACGTCGCCACCGGCCAGATCGCGCAGCTTGTATTTGCGGTCGAGATCCTTGACTCCCCATTTGTCGGCACGGGCGCGCTCGGCATCATCGCGGAACACCAGCCGCCCCTGCATCTGCCCGCCCAGGCAGCGCAAGGCCGAAGCCGCCAGCACCCCCTCCGGGGCGCCGCCTCTGCCGAGGCAGATGTCGATTCCGGTCTCATCCGGATCCGTGGTGGCAATAATGCCTGCCACATCACCGTCGGTGATCAACCGCACGGCGGCACCCACGCTACGAATGGCGGCGATATGCTCCTCGTGACGCGGCCGGTCGAGGACGCAGGCCGTGATCTCGCGCGGATGCACCCCCTTGGCCCTCGCCACAGCGGTGATGTTGTCGCGGATGTCGGCGTCGAGATCGATGGTGCCGTCGGAATAACCCGGACCGATGGCGATCTTGTCCATGTAGACGTCCGGTGCGTTGAGCAATGTGCCCGGCTCGGCGATGGCCAGAAC
>JBJKRM010000507.1:0-3444 GCA_046704685.1 Rhizomicrobium sp. | reverse complement strand
TCCCTGCCTATATCGATTACATCAGAGACGGCAAACCCGAGCATTCGCTCGGCGTCATTCTGCAGAAATATCCAATGGCCGCGACCTGCGGCCGCGTTTGCGTACGTTTCTGCGAGATGGCTTGTCGCCGCAGTCTGGTCGACGAAGCGGTCGGCATCAAAACATTGAAGCGCTATGTGGCCGATTACCAGCAGCGTACTGGCGCGCTGACCTTTTCCAGGGCGATGATCAACGAAACGCTGCCGCCCTCGATGCGCGTTGCCGTCGTTGGGGCCGGCCCCGCTGGCGTTTCCTGTGCCTATCATCTGCTGCTGCACGGCTATCACGTCGACATCTACGAAGCGCAGGATCAGGCAGGCGGCATGGCGGCGATCGGTATTCCGAGCTATCGTCTGCCGAAGAACGTGCTGCAGTCCGAGATGGAAATCATCAACCAACTCGGCGGCCGCTTCCTGTTCAACCAGAAACTCGGGCGTGACTATTCCGTCAACGACTTGTTCGCCCGTGGCTACCGCGCGGTCTTCTTGGGCCTCGGCTGCCAAGAAGGCACCAAGATGGGCGTGGCAGGAGAAAATACCGACATGGCCGGATATGACACCGGCATCGGTTTTTTGCTCAAGGTTCATGATCACGTTGCCGGGATCAAGGAAACAAAGCTTGACGGCGATGTGGTGGTGGTCGGTGGTGGAAATGTCGCGATGGACTGCGTGCGGTCGGCGGTCCGCATGGGCGCCCGTACCGTCCACCTTGTTTATCGCCGTACGCGCGCCGATATGCCCGCAGACAAGGAAGAGATTCAGGCGGCAGAGGACGAAGGCATTGTGATGCACTTCCTCACCAATCCGACTGAGATTCTCTCCGAAGACGGCAAAGTGACGGGCGTCAAGCTCGTGCACATGCGTCAGACCGAAAAGGATGCCCGTGGTCGCCGCAACGTCGAGCCCATTCCAGGTTCGGACCGCCTCGTGAACTGCACGCTCATCATTGCGGCCATTGGTCAACAGGTTCAAAGCGGCGCGATCAACGATCCCGACGGCGTCAAGTTGAACAAGTGGAAGACCGTTGAGGTCAACAAGGCAAGCCTAGCGACGTCTCGCGAAGGCGTGTTTGCCGGTGGCGATTGCGAAACCGGGCCTTCGACGCTGATCCACGCCATGGCCGCTGGGCTCAAGGCCGCCCGTGCCATCGATGACTGGGTCCGGCGCGGCGAAGTGCGTTTCTTCCCGCGGTCGCGGATGCGGCAGATCCTGAATGAGAACAAGCTACTCGCTTCTGACGTCTCCGAGATTCCGGTAAAATCGGAATATCGCGTACACCACCCCGAACTGGACCCAAATATCCGTAAGCAGATGTTCGAAGAGGTGGAACGCTCGATTAGCGCCGAAGAAGCCTACCGCGAGGCCAAGCGATGCCTGCGCTGCTATCGCGTCTACTCGGTCATCACCGCTCATCCCATCCCTGAGTCCCACAGTTGAGGAGCGCCCCGACCATGGAAACTGAATATCCCGAGGGCGAAGAGAAAAAAATGCTCCACGCTACGATCAACGGCTTGGCCGTTGAGGCGGAAGAGAACGAGACAATTCTTCATTGTGCACGTCGACACGGCATCTATATCCCAACACTCTGTGAGTTGGATGACATTGATCACACGCCGGGAACCTGCCGCGTCTGCTTGGTCGAATTTGATATTCCAGGCGGTGCGACCTCCAAGCTGGCCACCTCGTGCAACACCCCGGTCGTTGAGGGAATGACGGTCCAGACCCGGTCACCTCGCGCCCGGCAGGCGCAGCGGCTACAGGTCGAACTGCTCCTTGCCGATCACAACCAGGATTGCGCGACCTGTGTCCGCCACGGCAATTGCGAGTTGCAGGATGTCGCTCAGTTTGTGGGCCTGCATGAGAATCGTTTCTTTAACAAGGCGTTTGTCGCCGCCCGTGAAGTCGACGACTCTTCACCGGCCATGATCCGCGACATGACCAAATGCATCCGCTGCCAGCGCTGCGTAGCAATCTGCCGCGACGGACAGGGGGTCGATGCCCTTATTCAAGTTGGCGCCGGCCAGGAAAAGGCGGTTGGCCTCAAATATGGCCTATCCCAGAAGGAATCCACCTGTGTGACCTGCGGGCAGTGTGTGCTGGTGTGTCCAACCGGTGCTCTCGGTGAACGCGACGAGACCGACAAGGTCCTGGATATGATATACGATCCTGAGATCGTCACTGTCTTCCAGTTTGCCCCGGCTGTGCGTGTGGCCTTTGGTGAAGAATTCGGTCTGCCGCCCGGTACCAACGTTCAGGGCCAGATCATCACAGCCCTGAAGCGTATCGGCGCAGACATCGTCCTCGATACAAATTTCGGTGCAGACTTGGTCATTATGGAGGAGAGCGCCGAGTTGCTGAAGCGGCTTAATGCCGGTCAGCGGCCGACCTTCACATCCTGCTGTCCAGCCTGGATCAATTTCGCCGAACGGCATTATCCTAGCATTCTACCGTTGTTGTCCTCCACCAAGTCGCCGATGCAGAGCCTTGGCGTGGTCGCCAAGACGTACCTGCCGGAAAAGATGGGTATCAGCCCCAAGAATATCCGCAACGTCGCCATTATGCCCTGCACGGCGAAAAAGGATGAAGCCTCCCGCCTGCAGCTGCAGTTCGAGGATATGGCTGAAATCGATGTCGTGTTGACGACTCGTGAACTTGCTCGCCTGCTTCGTCGCGAGGGTATCAATATCGCCAAGCTCGAGCCCTCGCAGTTCGACAATCCTTACATGAGCGAGTTCTCTGGGGCAGGCGCCATCTTCGGTACCACCGGCGGTGTCATGGAGGCAGCGGTCCGAACGATGTATTACGTCGCGAACAACAAAGAATACGATCGCATTGAGTTCGAACAGCTTCGCGGATTCGACGGTGTGCGGGCGGCTACGGTCGATATGGGCGGCGGCATCGGTGAGGTAAGAGTTGCCATGTGCCACGGCCTGAAGCCGGCGCGGCAGATCGTCGAAAAGGTGCTGGCCGGAGAGACGGGTCTTGATTTCATTGAGGTCATGGCCTGCCCGGGTGGTTGCGTCGACGGCGGTGGCAAACTTCGTTCAAAAAAGGCGTATATGCCGAACGCTCAGAAGCGCAGGGCCACGCTCTACAATGTGGATCGGGCGCAGAAGGTGCGTCAGTCGCATAACAATGCGCAGATCAAGGTGCTCTATCGCGATTTCCTCGAGAAGCCCTATTCGGACAAGGCGCATCACCTTCTGCACACGATGTACAACGACCGCAAGCTCACACTGACGCGTACGGTCAAGGAGATCTGGCAAGACATCACCATGAGCACCATGGTGTACTGAGGCGCATGCCCGATGTGCGCTTTTGTGGCGTGCATCAGGCTCTCATCAGTCTCGCGCAAGTAACTGTTGCGACTGAATCTATTCTGGGGCGCACGCATCCTGTGGTGATG
>JBJKRM010000506.1:0-2805 GCA_046704685.1 Rhizomicrobium sp. | reverse complement strand
CCCGTAAGACAGGGGCCTGATATGTCCCGCGCCCTCTCGGACTTGGAACGCATTCACTGGCTGCGGCTGGCGCGAACGGCCCATGTCGGCCCGGTGACCTTCGCCCAGTTGATCGCCCGTTTCGGCTCGGCAGCCGCTGCTCTCAAGGAGGTTCCCCGTCTGGCGCGGCGCGGCGGCGGCGAGGCGCCTCGCATTCCGGCGGAAGACGACATCCACCGCGAACTCGACCCGCTCACCCGGCTCGGCGGCCGGGTGATCGCCAGCATCGAGCCCGAATTCCCCCGGGGTCTGGCCGCGCTCGACGCGCCGCCGCCCGCCATTTCTGTTCTGGGCAACATCGCGCTCTTGGCGCGCGAGATGATCGCCATGGTCGGCGCCCGCAATGCCTCCGCCCTTGGGCGCAAACTGGCGGAACGACTGGCGGCCGACCTCTCGCAGGCTGGCCTCGTGGTGGTCTCGGGCATGGCCCGCGGGATCGATACCGCGGCCCATGAGGGTGCTCTGGCCAACGGAACCTGCGCCGTGGTCGCGGGCGGCATAGACATTATATATCCGCCGGAAAACACAGCCCTCTATGGCCGGTTGCGAACCGACGCCGCCGTGGTTTCCGAGATGCCTTTGGGCGAGCAGCCCCAGGCGCGTCATTATCCCAGGCGCAACCGCATCATCTCCGGCCTGGCCCGCGGCGTCGTGGTGGTGGAAGCCGCCGAAGGGTCCGGTTCCCTGATTACCGCCCGTTTTGCCCTGGAGCAGAACCGCGAAGTGTTCGCCGTGCCCGGATCGCCGCTCGATCCCCGCGCCAAGGGAGCCAACCGGCTGCTGCGCGACGGTGCGATCCTCACCGAAACGGCGGAAGACGTGATCGCCGTGCTGCGGCCGATGCTGGGCGGCGGTTTTGGCGAGCCGGACGGAGGCCCCCAGGCGGAACCGCCGCAAGATCAAGAGGTCGATCGCATCCGCACCGCCGTGCTCGAGGCGCTTGGCCCGGCCCCGGTCAAAGTTGACGACCTGATTCGCAGCTGCGGCGCGCCCGCTCCAGCCGTGCTCTCGGCTCTGTTGGAGTTGGAATTGGCCGGAAAGCTCACCCGACATCCCGGCAACGCGGTGTCATGGCCGGTGTAAACTTTGCTTGGTGCCGCTTCTTGCCCATGTGAGTGGCACACAAAGTTGCCGATAAAAGCTCCCAAGCGGCAGGTATGGCTGACCAAATAAGCTATTAAAGTTTCATAAACCATGGCCTTCGTAAAATTTACATTCTGGGCGCTTACGATTGTCTCGAAATCACGCGTTGACACCGTTCTGGCCCTTCCCCCAGTGTCCGCCCTCCTTACATAACCGCAGCGCACAAACTGCTTTTGAGTCCAGTCCCTGATGAACGTTCTCGTCGTCGAATCCCCGGCCAAGGCCAAGACAATCAATAAGTATCTCGGCCCCGGCTATAAGGTCCTCGCCAGTTTCGGCCATATCCGCGACCTGCCCCCCAAGGACGGTTCGGTGAAGCCGGACGACGGCTTTGCCATGACTTGGCACGTCGATGAGCGGGCCCAGAAGCGCATCAAGGACATCGCCGAAGCGGTCAAAGACGCCGACAAGCTGATCCTGGCCACCGACCCGGATCGCGAAGGCGAAGCGATTTCCTGGCATGTGCTCGAGGTCCTCAAGCAGAAGAAGGCCCTGGGCAAGGCCGCCATCGAACGGGTGGTGTTCAACGCCGTCACCAAGAACGCGGTGCTGGACGCCATCGCCCACCCCCGCGAGATCAACGGGGAACTGGTCGATGCCTATCTGGCCCGCCGCGCCCTCGACTATCTGGTCGGTTTCACCCTGTCGCCGGTGCTGTGGCGCAAGCTGCCCGGCGCCCGCTCGGCCGGCCGCGTCCAGTCGGTGGCACTGCGCCTGGTGGTGGAACGCGAGATCGAGATCGAGAAGTTCAAGGCCGAGGAATACTGGACGATTGACGCCAACGTCATCGCCTATTCGTCCGACGCCACACCCACGCCGTTCACCGCCCGCCTGACCCATCTCGACGGCAAGAAGCTCGACAAGCTGTCGATCGGCAACGAAGCGGAGGCCCAGCGCGCCGTGCAGGCGATCGCCGCCGGCACGTTTTCCATCGGCAGCGTGGAGTCGAAGCCGGTCAAGCGCCACCCCGCCCCGCCTTTCATCACCTCGACGCTGCAGCAGGAAGCCTCGCGCAAGCTCGGCTTCTCCGCCAAGCGCACCATGCAGATCGCCCAACAGCTGTATGAGGGTGTCGATGTCGGCGGCGAGACGGTCGGCCTCATCACCTATATGCGGACCGACGGCGTCACCATGGACGGCGGCGCCATCCACGAGGCCCGCGCGATGGTGGGCGAGCGCTACGGCGAGCAGTATGTGCCCAAGGTGCCGCGCGCTTACACCTCCAAGGCCAAGAACGCCCAGGAAGCGCACGAAGCCATCCGTCCGACCAGCTTTCACCGCACGCCGGAGAGCATCGTGAAGCGGTTGGATGCCGACCAATCCAGGCTGTACGAGTTGATCTGGAAACGCGCCATCGCCAGCCAGATGGAAAGCGCCGAACTGGAGCGTACCACCGTCGATGTGGTCTCGGCCGACAAGCAGCTCACCCTGCGCGCCACCGGCAGCGTCGTCCTGTTCGACGGCTTCCTCACCCTCTACCAGGAAGGCCATGACGACGAAGCCGACGAGGACGGCAACCGCCTGCCCCCCGTCTCTGCCTGCGATGCGACCTCGATCGAGAAGACCCTGCCGGAACAGCATGTCACCGAACCGCCGCCGCGCTATTCGGAAGCCAGCCTGGTG
>JBJKRM010000505.1:0-2723 GCA_046704685.1 Rhizomicrobium sp. | reverse complement strand
GGCCGATCGATTTCGGCGACGGGAACTTGCCCTTCACCGCTTCGATCTTCGGCGTTTTCAGTTTGCCGAGTCCGGCGGCGGCCAGATCGCGCGCCACGCCCCACACGGAGGTGCAATCACCGCGATTGGGCGTGATGGCGATGTCGATCACCGGATCGGTGAGGCCGAGCGCCGGTGCGGCCGGGGCACCGACCTCGCCATCGTCTGCCAACTCGATGATGCCGTTGTGGTCGTCGGAGATCAGAAGCTCGCGGCCCGAGCACATCATGCCGCGGGATTCGACCCCGCGAATGGTGCCGACCTTCAGCGCATCGCCGGAGACCGGAATCACCGTGCCGGGTTTGGCGAACACCACCTTGATGCCGGCCCGCGCATTGGGGGCGCCGCATACCACCTGCACCGGTTCCGTGCCGCCGGCATCGACCATGCAGAGCCGCAAGCGGTCGGCATTGGGATGCTTTTCGGCGCTGACGACCCGCGCAATCGTGAAGTCCTTCAGCCGCGCGCCGGCGTCTTCCACCGCTTCCACTTCCAGGCCGATGCTGGTCAGCTTGTCGGCGATGGTCGCCGCGTCGGCGTCGGTTTCGAGATGATCCTTGAGCCAGGACAGAGGGAATTTCATCGGCTGAGTCCTCCATCCAGCGTGGGCATATCCAAAGCCGCAAAGCCGTAAGCCTTCAGCCAGCGCAGATCGGATTCGAAGAACGAGCGGATGTCGGGAATGCCGTATTTCAACATGGCAAGACGGTCGATGCCGCCGCCGAAGGCATAGCCCTGGTATTTGTTGCTATCGATGCCGCAATTGTCGAGCACGCGCGGATTGACCATGCCGGAGCCTGCGAACTCCAGCCAATCGTTGCCGGTGCCGAATTTGATCTGGCCGCTGGAACGGTCGCAGCGGATATCCCATTCGAGCGATGGCTCGGTGAAGGGGAAGAAGCTGGGGCGGGCCCGCAGCTCAACCTTGTCAACTTCGAAGAACGCCTTGCAGAATTCCTCCAGTGTCCACTTCAGATGGCCGAGATTGGTCACTTCATCGACCGCCAGGCCTTCGAACTGATGGAACATCGGCGAATGGGTGGCGTCGGAATCGACGCGATAGGTGCGGCCCGGCGAGATGATGCGGATCGGCGGCTTTTGCTTCAGCATGGTGCGCACCTGCACCGGCGAGGTGTGGGTCCGCAGCACGTGGTGGCTGCCGTCGGCCTGCTTGGCGACATAGAAGGTGTCGTGCATCTGCCGTGCCGGGTGATCGGGCGGGATGTTCAGCTTGGTGAAGTTGTAGTCGTCGAATTCGATGTCGGGGCCTTCGGCCACGGCGAATCCCAGATCAGCGAAGATCGCGATGATCTCGTCGAACACCTGGCTGACGGGATGGATGCTGCCGGCGGGTTCGGGGCGCACCGGCAGGGTGATGTCCACCTTCTCGGAGGCCAGGCGCGCATTGAGCGCCTGCTCTTCCAGGGCGCCTTTGCGTGCCGCGATCGCCTGCTGGACGCGGTCGCGCAGGGTGTTGAACTTGGGCCCGTTCTCCTTGCGCTCGTCGGGCGACATGCCGCCCAGCGTCTTCAACAGATCGGAAATGGATCCCTTCTTGCCGAGCGCGGCGACGCGCACCGTCTCCAGCGCCGCTTCGTCCGCGGCGGCGGCAATGGCGTCGCGAATTTGCCGCTCCAGGGCTTCAATGTCGATCATGACGTATCCCTCTAACGAATCCGTACAAATCACGCTGCCCGGCAGATGCCAAGCTTCGGCGGCTGGTCCGGAAACGAAAAACCCGGCGAAGCCCAAAAGGCCTGCCGGGTTCTACGCTCATTCGGAAAAACGGAATTAGGCGTTCGCCTGATCCACCAGAGCCTTGAACGCGGCGGGCTCACTGACGGCGAGTTCGGCGAGAACCTTGCGGTCCACGGCGATGCCCGCCTTGGCGAGCCCGGCGATAAATCGGCTGTAGGTCACACCGTGTTCACGGCAAGCCGCGTTGATGCGCTGGATCCAGAGGGCGCGGAAATTGCGCTTCTTCAGCTTGCGGCCGATGTAGTTGTGCTGCAGCGAGCGATCGACGGCGGCATTGGCCACCGTGATGGTGTTCTTGCGGCGGCCATAGAAACCTTTGGCGGCCTTGAGGACGCGCTTGCGGCGGGCGCGGGACGGAACGGCGCGAGGAGCTCGTGACATGGCTTACAGTCCTCCCCCATACGGCATCCAGCGCTTGACGCGCTGGGTTTCGGATTTGGACAGCACCTCGGTGCCGCGCAGGGTGCGCGTGCGTTCGGGCGAGTTCGAAATCAGGCGGTGGCGCTTGCCGGACTGGCCCGTCTTGACCTTGCCTTTCGCAGTGAATTTGAAGCGCTTTTTGGCGCCCGACTTGGTCTTCATCTTGGGCATTTCGGTCTCCTTGGGACGCGAAGTCCCGGTTGCCATTCGAAGCGGCCACGGCATGCCCTTTTCGCCGGGCGGCTCGGAAGAGGGGGCGTCTTATACGGAACAGGCGGCCGAATGCAAGCTGGCGTCAGGGTTCCTGGCTTCTGCCGGGCTTTAGGCTGCTTTCGCCACGTTCGGTGTCACACGTCGCGGCCCGCGATGGGGTTGGTGGTGTGGGGCGAACGCGCTCCGGGAGCCAGCCAAATCGAGACCTATTTCTGGGATAAGGTATTGCGTTTTATGACTTATTTCAGATTTGTCAGGACGGTTGCCTGGCCCTCGACGGGGCTGCTGAGGGG